>WLEX01000040.1 GCA_009704065.1 Actinomycetota bacterium | reverse complement strand
TCGGTGGACAAACAGCTGCTGAGAGCTACCTCAATACCGACGCCATCTTGAAGGCGATCACAGACAGTGGTGCCGATGCCGTGCACCCTGGCTATGGCTTCTTTAGCGAAAACCCCGACTTCGCTCGTGCCATCACCGCTATGGGTGTTGCATTCATCGGACCACCACCGGAAGCAATCGACGAAATGGGCGACAAAGTGTCGAGCCGCAAAGCCGCATTGCGTGGTGGTGCACCTATCGTTCCCGGCACCACTGAATTTTGCACCGACGCAAAAGAGATCACCGATTTTGGTACCCAGTTCGGCTGGCCCGTTGCCATTAAAGCCGCGTTTGGTGGCGGTGGCCGCGGAATGAAAGTGGTGCATTCTGCAGCAGAAGTGCAAGAAGCAATGGATTCTGCACAACGTGAAGCAAAAGCATTCTTTGGTCGCGACGAGGTGTATGTAGAGAAATATCTCACATGGCCTCGCCACATTGAAGTGCAGTTGGTAGGCGATCAACACGGAAACGTGGTGTGGGTTTCTACTCGCGACTGCTCAGCGCAGCGTCGTCACCAAAAACTCATTGAAGAAGCACCAGCACCCGGTCTGCCCGACGGTGTTGAAGAAGCCATGGGTGAAGCAGCTGTAAAAGCTGCAAAAGCAGTTGGCTATTTCAATGCCGGCACCGTTGAATTTATTTTCCAAGACGGAGAATTCTTCTTCTTAGAAATGAACACTCGTTTGCAGGTAGAGCACCCCGTCACTGAAGTGATTACGGGTATCGACCTTGTCGAATGGCAAATTCGTGTTGCTTCAGGCGAAAAACTTCCAATGACGCAAAAGCAAGTTCTTGCTGCTCGTCGCGGACACGCCATTGAAGTGCGTATTAACGCCGAGAACCCAGCGGGTGGAAAGTTCCTTCCCTCACCTGGCCCCATCAGCAAGCTTGTTGCACCCGATGGTTTCGGTGTTCGCTTCGATGCGGGGTACGAAACAGGCGACGAGATCAGTCAGTACTACGACAACCTTGTGGGCAAAGTCATTGTGTGGGGGCGCGATCGCGATGTAGCAATTGCGCGCACCATTCGTGCACTCAAAGAAATGGTGGTCGAAGGTATCGCCACCACTATTCCAGCCGACATTGCCATTCTTGAACACCCCGATTTCTCAGCTGTTACACATTCCACCAAGTGGGTAGAAGAAGTTCTCGATCTGTCACACATTGGTACTGCACCAATCGTTCCTGCAAGCGACGACGACGCACCACTTGTACAGCGCAACACCACGGTCGAAGTAAACGGCCGTCGTTTCGATGTGAAGATGTGGGTTCCCGAGTCAACCGGAGTTGCTGCTCCGAGTGCAAAGGCCAAAAAACCTGCACGTAGTGCTGCTGCTTCCGGCGGTTCTGGTGGCGGTAATGGCCAAGTAGCCGTGCCAATGCAAGGAACCATCGTGAAGGTTCTTGTTGAAGTCGGACAAGCCGTAGAAGCCGGACAAAGTGTTGTTGTTTTGGAAGCCATGAAAATGGAAAACCAAATCGAAGCCGACAAGGGCGGCACCATTAAAGCAATCAATGTCAAGCCCGGCGACACTGTTGGCGCTGGCGACGTTGTGGTTGTAATCGAATAATTATTCGGCGGCGTCAGCTAGCGCTTCGGCCAAGGCTGGGTGCACTAACAGCGATTCTTCGATATCGGTGACTTTGAGACTTGCTGTTACTGCAAGGGCAATAACGCTGATTAGTTCTGCTGCGTGACGACCAACAATTGACCCACCGAGCACTTCGCCCGTAGCTGGGTCGCTGATGATCTTCACAAACCCGCGCGAATCGTTGTTGATGAGTGCTTTCGCGGTACTAGAAAATGGAACTTTGGTAACACGGATTTTGCGACCAGATGCAAACGCTTCAGCTTCAGCAAGTCCCACATCGGCAATTTCGGGTTCTGTAAAAATGGCAGACGCTGCTTTGTCGTAATCGAGATGACGATGTGGACCCTTCGGTCCACCCGCTACTTGTTCGGCAACTTTGCGCCCTTGCATAGAAGCAACAGACGACAGAGGCAACTTGCCGCTCACATCTCCTGCTGCATAGATGTTTTCGATATTGCTTTGGCAGTGACGATCGATGGGGATGTATCCACCATCGGTTTTGACGCCCACCTCTTCAAGCCCGAGATTTTCTGTATTTGGCATCGAACCGATAGCGAATACTGCATGCGTGGTTTCCGACACTCGCCCGTCATCACAAATAACTCGTACACCAAGGTCGGTGCGTTCGATACCGACAGCACGTGCACCTTTAAACAATCGAACTCCACGAGAGAGGAAAGAATCCTCAAGAACCGCAGCTACTTCGGGGTCTTTGCCAGGAAGGACTTGCTGTCGGCTCACTACAAGGGTGACCTTGCTGCCAAACGAAGCAAACATGTGCGCAAATTCAACACCTGTCACACCCGAACCAATAATGGTGACGCTCTCAGGAAAAACGCGAGGCGGATAACAATCGCGAGTGGTGAGAATGCGATCACCGTCTGGCTGTACGAAGTTGGGAATACGTGGACGCGAACCAGTAGAAATCAAAATATCGTCAGCTTCAAGTAGAAAACTTGTTCCATCGGCGGCATCGACACGAACACTATTTTTCGATTCAAGTTTCGCGGTGCCATTGATAACAGTGACGCCTTGACTTGCAAGAAGTACATGCACATCGTTCGACAAATGGTCTTTGATGCTCTCAATGCGCGCGGTGAGTGATGCCACATCTACTTCAGCTTCACGGTTCTCGAGCCCCATCCCACTCAGGCTGTTGGTGAAACTCATAGCACCACCAGTAGCGATCATGGTTTTCGAAGGCACACAGTCGAGCAGATGCGCGGCGCCGCCAAGAATTTCGCGCTCGATAATGGTGACATGAACTCCACGACGAGCAGCAGCAGATGCTGCCGAGTGGCCAGCAGGGCCACCGCCGATGATGACTAGCTTCTTTTCGACGTTCACGTAATGGAGGTTATCGCCACTGTCGTGGTGGGTGCGGTAGTCGTCGATGTTGTGGTGCTACTAATGGTGGTTGTTGTGCTCGAGGTAGTGGTGGCACCAAAAACCGGAAGCGTGGTGGTGGGCACTGAAACCTTGTTGGGGCAATAGATACTTGGGTATCCCCGCTGATCGCGACGAGTCCCTACATATTCAAAGTGCATGCCGTCGGCCCACGGAAAATTGCCGCCCCATGCAAAACCCCACTTGCGGAAAATTCGCACCACCGCACAATTCATCTTCGGTATTCCGCCTTGTGGATTCGCGTTCGTGTTGATGTCGAATGCCATTCCCCATGCATGACGCGAAGGCGACCCATAGACCCCAGCTAAACGGTTAAATCGACCTACGAAACAACCGCCATATCGATTGGAATTCGCGACGTCGATTGCGCGAGCGAGTCCAGCCTTTTTGATTTCGGTAAGTGCTCCCTGAATCGCAGCCACTGTGATTTTGTGACAATTGTTTGCAATAGGGATATCGCGAAACACTTTCTTCCAAACAATATTTTTATTTGCCCAATCTGCCGACACTTGAATGGAACTACCCGCTGTAGGTCGGTAGGCAAATTCTCCGAAAATAGATTTTGCTATTCCTGTTCCGATACTCGCATCAGGATTAGGCAGAGCCCACGAAGTATGCACACGGAATTTGCTATCGGTTTGTATTCCTCGATTACGCAGGGCAGATACCAATGCAGATGCAGAACTCATGCCCGTGAACATCACGAGATCTTTCGGGACAAGACCGAAGACCGCTGCCGACTCACGAGACATTGCAATGTCTCCCTCATCTACAAATAGGTCCGGCACGATGGCACCGATAACGAATGTGTGAACTCCAAAATGACGATCTCGCAGAGTAATCACATCACCCACATGTGCTGAACGAACTTTGGCCGAGGTCTCCCCGATCAGTACTTCACCACGCAACAAGGGAGCAGCCATTGCTTCTCCACCCACTGCAGCAATAAATTCTGGTGGAGTCACCATGGTGGCAAAAGGAATACGCCATCCATTTGCCAAACGCAACTTGTCGACACCATCTCGCGTGTGAGCTGTGAGTGGGAGAAAAGGAAAAGAAATCACATAACTGATCGCTTCCACCGCACCTGCAGCGCGAACTGCAGATGCAATTTGCTTGGTGGAGAGCGATGAGCGCGAGACCCACATGGCTGGGGTGAGATATTCCGATGGAAAAGACTCGTCATCCTCGGCATGCGCGACAGGAAGAGCCGAGGTGATCGCAATCGCTACACACATTGCCGCTGAAATGACAACTGAGACCCACCGACGCATTTATTTGACCGTAGTTCACTTATTACTTAGCCACGAGGCGCTTGCGCGAACTACCGTAGAGAACCTGTGAGCGATGAATCTGTAGAACTTGGAACTAATGGCCTCGAGCAAGAAAAGGCTCGCCGTTTAGGTGCCCTCGATGCCATGCGTGAAGCGGGCACCAACCCTTACCCCTACCGATTCGACCGCACCCACACTCTTGGTGAACTTCGCTCTGAATTTGGATCGCTGGAGCCAGGCACCGAGACCGAGGTCCATGTCACTATCGCTGGCCGAATTCTTCTCAAGCGAGATCAAGGAAAACTCATCTTTGCCACCGTGCAAGATCGCGAATCATCTATTCAGTTATTCGTTTCAAAAGCAATTGTTGGCGACGATTCATTTGATGCCATCAATAATCTCGACCTCGGCGACTGGGTCGGTGCAAGCGGCATTGTGATGGCAACTCGAAAGGGCGAACTGTCAGTCAAAGTCGACACCGTGCAGTTGCTCTCAAAAGCAGTGCGCCCTCTTCCCGATAAATGGCACGGACTCACCGACACCGATACTCGTTATCGCCAGCGCTACGCAGATCTCATTGGCAATGAAGAATCACGCCGCATGTTTGCCATTCGTCACGAAGTCATCGCCAGCTTTCGTCGTACATTGCATGGCCTGAAGTTCACCGAAGTAGAGACTCCAGTTCTCCACGTAGAAGCTGGCGGCGCGCATGCACGTCCTTTTATTACACATCACAATGCGCTCGATATGCAGCTCTACCTGCGTATTGCACTCGAACTACATCTCAAGCGTCTCATTGTGGGTGGCATGGAGCGCGTATTTGAAATTGGTCGCGTGTTTCGTAACGAGGGAATTTCCACACGGCATAATCCTGAGTTCACCATGATGGAGCTCTACCAAGCGTTCGCCGATTACACCGACATGATGGACCTCACGGAAAAACTCATGACCAATGCTGCAATCGATGCCACTGGTTCATCGGTTGTCACCATCGATGATGTTCAGGTTGATCTAGCTAAGCCATGGCGTCGTGTACGCATGATTGATTTGGTAAAGGAAGCAACAGGTGTTGAAGTGCATCCATCGCAGCCTCGCGAGCAACTTGTGGCACTTGCCGAAAAGCACGGTGTCAAAGTGTTGCCCCATTTCGGTACCGGAAAAATTATTGAAGAACTATTTGAAGCAACAAGCGAAGCAGCACTGCGCGAACCAACATTTGTTACTGGTCACCCTGTTGAAATCAGCCCTCTTGCTCGTGTCGATCGCAACGACCCTCATCTCACCGAACGATTTGAATTATTCGTTGGCGGGCGCGAGTTAGCTAATGCTTATTCAGAGTTAAATGATCCGGTTGAGCAACGTCTGCGCTTCGAAGATGAGCAGAAATCAAAAGAAGCAGGCAATACCGAAGCAGGAACTGTCGACGAAGACTTCTTGCGCGCCATGGAATACGGCATGCCACCCACGGGTGGTCTCGGTATTGGCATGGATCGCCTGGTCATGCTCATTGGCAATGCACAATCAATTCGCGATGTCATCTTGTTCCCTACTCTTCGCCTGGAGGCTTTCTAATGTCACATAACGCATGGGGTGTTGGCATTGCCACACTCGACTCACATGGTGCAACACTCGATGTCCGTTTTCGCACAATTGGCTTAGGCAACTTTTCTGCGGCCGATGCACCAACATTTGCACCTACGGTCGACTCCGATCGTGACCGTGGTGTTGTCTTCGAAGCGGTCACCGTAGCAATTGACACCGATGCAGCACCTGCAACTGCGGCCGATGTGTACTTACGTCTCAATCTTTTATCGCAACGTTTCATGCAACCACGCACCATAAATCTCGATGGGGCCTTTGGTCTTTTGCAAAATGTCGCTTGGACATCTCGTGGACCAGTAGCAATTGAATCCCTTGCCTCCGTCACTTGGAATCTTGCCCAGCGTGGCGAACATCTCGTGGTGCACGGTGTCGACAAGTTCCCACGTATGACCGATTACGTGGTGCCCTCAGGTGTCCGCATTGCCGATGCAAGTCGTGTACGTCTCGGCGCACATCTTGCTTCAGGCACCACAGTGATGCACGAAGGATTCTGCAACTTCAATGCAGGAACACTTGGAGCCTCCATGGTGGAAGGTCGCATTTCTGCAGGAGTCATTGTTGGCGATGGATCCGACATTGGCGGTGGAGCATCAATCATGGGCACATTGTCGGGTGGCGGCAAAGAAATGGTCACCATTGGAGAACGATGCCTACTGGGCGCAAACGCCGGTATCGGTATCAGTCTTGGTGATGATTGCATCGTGGAAGCTGGCCTCTATGTCACTGCGGGCACCGTAGTTATCGACCCATCTGGCGCAACGGTGAAGGCAAAACTTCTTTCAGGCCAATCAAATCTATTGTTCCGCCGCAATTCTCTCACCGGCGCCGTTGAAGTAATCGCACGGTCTGGTTCATGGGGCGGTCTGAACGCCGATCTACATAAGAACTAATGACGCCCGATGATCTCGAAGCACTAATTGCTGCACGGCGCAGCAGCATGCTGATCGACGCCGCCAAAGAAGTTGATGCTCATACGGTTGAGCGCATTGTTGTAAGCGCTCAGTGGGCTCCTAACCACCGACGCACTTGGCCGCTTCGTGTTGCCATCATTACTGGTGATTCACGAAGCACACTCGGCAACACCATTGCCGATGCAATGGCTATGCACGGCGACGATGACGCAAAGGTCACGAAGACTCGTGGAAAGTTCATGCGATCACCCGTCGTGCTTGTTGTGGCATCTGCTCAAGGCGCCACCGATAACGAATCAGAAGAAAATAAATATGCCGTTGCAGCCGGCATTCAAAACATGCTGCTCATGGCACATTCATGCGGTTTGGCCGCATTATGGGGCTCACCTGCGAAAGGTGCAAACGATGCCATCACACGTCTCTGCACTATGGATACCACCGACCACGTCATGGGTCTCATCTATGTGGGATACCCCACACAAGATGCACCTCAGGTAGATCGTCCGACGCCTCGCATCACGCGCCTTCATTAGACAAAAGGGCGAATGCCCCATCACTAATCCGGAAGGTGTTTAGCGGCCTGGCTTGTAGGTTCCGTACACGTCGCGTAAGGCATCGCTCACTTCACCAAGAGTTGCATGAGCACGCAGGGCTTCCTTCATAGGAATCAACAGGTTGTCGGTGCCGCGGGCTGCAGTACGAATATCTTCGAGAAGTTCTTGCACCTTTGCCTGGTCGCGGTTTTCCTTGAATGCCTTCAAGCGAGACAATTGCCCTACTGCAAGCGTTGGATCAATGGGGAACACATTTGGTTCTGCTTCGTCGTCGACAGTGAATTTGTTGACGCCCACAATGACACGCTCATCGTCGTCGATTGACTTGGTGTACTCATATGCGCTCTGCTCGATTTCATCCATCTGGAATCCAGCTTCAATGGCGTCTACTGCTCCACCCATGGCATCGATGCGCTCGATGTATTCCCATGCAAGACGTTCCACTTCATCGGTGAGTGTTTCTACAAAGTATGAACCAGCAAGTGGGTCGGGTGTATCAACAACACCGCTTTCATATCCGATGATCTGTTGCGTACGCAATGCAATACGTGCAGCATCTTCGGTGGGGAGGCCAAGAGCTTCGTCATAACCGTTTGTGTGAAGACTTTGTGTTCCGCCTAATACGGCTGCCAACGACTGCACAGCAACACGAACCACGTTGTTGAGAGGCTGTTGAGCTGTGAGCGTGCTTCCACCTGTTTGGGTATGGAAGCGCAGCAACTTGCTCGACTCTTTCTTTGCGCCGAAACGTTCAGTCATGATTTTGTGCCACATGCGGCGGCTAGCACGGAACTTGGCTACTTCTTCGAAGAAGTTGTTGTGACCATTCCAGAAGAATGAAAGACGTGGTGCGAAATCGTCGACATCTAGGCCGGCGTCGACTGCTGCTTGCACATATGCAATGGCGTTAGCCAATGTAAATGCAATTTCTTGCACTGCTGTACTGCCGGCTTCGCGAATGTGATATCCGGAAATCGAAATGGTGTTCCACTTGGGAACATTCTTTGCACAGTAAGCAAAAATATCGGTGATGATACGCATGGAAGGGCGTGGCGGGTACACGTATGTTCCGCGCGCAATGTATTCCTTCAACAAGTCGTTCTGAATGGTGCCACTAATTTCTGTGGACGCAACGCCTTGTTCTTCGGCGACCAATTCGTACATCAACAACAAGATGGCT
>WLEX01000004.1 GCA_009704065.1 Actinomycetota bacterium | reverse complement strand
CGGCGGCAAGAGGAAGTAGGCAGGTAATCCCATGGCCAAGATTTCACAAATCAATAAAGCAAACGCAAAGCCCAAGTTCAAGGTGCGTGGTTACACACGTTGCCGCAAGTGTGGACGCGCCCGTTCGGTGTACCGCAAATTTGGACTCTGCCGTATTTGTCTTCGAGAAATGGCTCATGCCGGGGAAATCCCAGGCGTGACCAAGGCGAGCTGGTGAGGTAACAAAAATGATGACCGATCCCATCGCCGACATGCTCACACGTATCCGTAACGCAAATACTGCGTACAAGGAAACAGTTGTGATGCCATCGTCAAAGCAAAAAGTTGCTCTTGCAGAAATCCTCAAAAAAGAGGGTTACATCGTTAGCTATTCCGTGGCTCCTTCAACAAAGGGTCCTGGCGATCAGCTCACAGTGCAAATGAAATATTCAAACGACCGTCACCGCACTATTAGTGGACTCACTCGTGTGTCTACTCCTGGTCTTCGCGTGTACCGCAACTCAACGCAGGTACCTCGTGTTCTCGGTGGCCTCGGTGTCGCAGTTCTATCCACCAGCCAAGGTCTTATGACCGACCGTGAAGCGCGCAAGCGTAAGGTCGGCGGCGAAGTCCTGTGCTTCGTGTGGTGATCCTGGGACGAAAGTAGGAAACGAAAATGTCACGAATTGGTAAAGCACCCATTGCTGTTCCTTCCGGCGTCGATGTCACCATTGCTGGTCGCACCGTCACTGTGAAAGGTCCAAAGGGCACACTTGCTCGCGAAATCCCCGGTGAAATTACTGTCCGCAAGGAAGAGTCCACACTGTTCGTAGAGCGTCCAAACGACGAGCGCACAAATCGCGCGTTGCACGGCTTGTCTCGCTCTCTTGTTAACAACATGGTTATTGGTGTTACAGAGGGCTTTACAAAAGAACTTGAAATTGTCGGCGTTGGTTACCGCGCCGAAGCACAAGGCGCAAACTTGCGTCTCGCACTTGGTTTCTCTCACCCTGTTGTTGTGCCTGCACCCGAAGGAATCACATTCGAGATTCCTGTGCAGACTCGCATCATCGTGAAGGGCATCGACAAGGAAATTGTCGGCCAAGTTGCAGCAAACATTCGTTCCATCCGCAAGCCTGAGCCTTATAAGGGCAAGGGTGTTCGTTATCTCAACGAGCGCATTCTTCGTAAGGCCGGCAAGACCGGCAAGAAGTGATTCGGTAGTAAGGATCCTCCATGGCAAACATCGCAAAAATTCGTCGCGAGTCACGACTTCGTCGTCACCGTCGTGTACGCAAAAAAATCTACGGAACAGCAACACGTCCGCGTCTCGCTGTTCATCGCACCAACAAGCACTTCAGCATGCAGCTCATCGATGACGACCTCGGTCACACCATCGCAGCAGCGTCATCTGTTGAAGGCGACATGCGCAGCAACAGCGGTGCAACCGTTGCAGCTGCAACAAAGGTCGGACAATTGATCGCACAGCGCGCTAAGGCAGCCGGAATCTCATCGGTCGTATACGACCGCGGTGGTTACGCCTACCACGGTCGCGTTGCCGCAGCGGCCGAGGCCGCCCGTGAAGCAGGACTGGAGTTCTAATGAGCAACTCATACTCAAATACCCCAACACCAACAGAGCCAGGCGCACTTCGTGAATCACGCGTGATTCACATCAACCGTGTTGCCAAGGTTGTTAAAGGTGGACGTCGTTTTTCTTTCACTGCACTTGTTGTAGTGGGCGATGGCAACGGTCGCGTTGGTCTTGGTTACGGAAAGGCGAAGGAAGTTCCTTTGGCAATCCAAAAGGGAACCGAAGAAGCAAAGCGCAACATGTTCGATGTTGCACTTGCCGGATCCACCATTACTCACCCCATCCTCGGAATCTCCGGTGCCGGTCGCGTGCTCTTGAAGCCTGCTGCTCCTGGTACTGGTGTTATCGCCGGTGGTGCTGCTCGAATCATTCTTGAAGAAGCTGGTGTTCACGACATTCTTGCTAAGTCACTTGGTTCAGCAAACGCAATCAACGTTGCTCGCGCAACTATCGAAGGACTTCGCACACTCGAGCGTCCCGACGAAGTTGCAAAGCGTCGTGGAATTCCTGCCGAGTCATTCGTTCCTAAGGGAATGCTCAAGGCTTACAACGATCGCAAAAATGCAATCGCAGCTGGAGAGGCACACTAATCATGGCTGAGAAAACTCTGACCGTAACGTTGAAGCGTTCCAAGATTGGTGCAAAACCAAAATCTGTCGGAACACTTCGCGCACTTGGTCTCACCAAAATTGGTGACACAAACACTCTTCCCGATCGTCCGGAAATTCGTGGCATGATTGCCCGCGTTCCGCACCTCATCGAAGTCAAGGAGAACAACTAGTCATGCGCGTAGATGAACTCGCTCCCGCACCGGGAAGTACAAAGCGTCGCCAACGCAAAGGTCGTGGTACCGGCGGTAAGGGCGGTAAGACTGCAGGTAAAGGTACAAAGGGTCAGAAGGCTCGCGGCCGCGGCAAAGTAAACCGTGGTTTCGAAGGTGGCCAGATGCCTTTGAAGCAGCGCGTACCAAAGTTGAAGGGTTTCAATAACCCCTTCCGCGTTGAGTACTACGCCGTCAACCTCGATGCACTCACCGACATTGGTCTTTCCGAAGTAACTCCTGAAATCCTTATGAAATCAGGCGTTGCGCACAAGGGAACCTTGGTCAAGATTCTTGGCCGCGGCACACTCTCGATTCCTGTCAAGGTGTCGGCGCATGCTGTTTCTGCATCTGCAGAAAAGGCCATTCTTGCTGCAGGTGGATCTGTCACTATTCTGCCATTGCCGCACAAAATCCGTCCTCCGGCTAAGGGCAACCAATTCACCAACCGCTAACCGCCGTTACAGCAGTTACTGCTCGACGCCGACAAGGAGTACTACGTGTTTTCTAACCTGAAGAACATCTTCAAGGTGGAAGATCTGCGCAAGAAGGTTTTCTTTACCCTTGCAATGATCATGGTGTACCGATTTGGTTCGGCACTTCGTGTCCCCGGTATCGATGCCAGTGCAGTTGCACAGCTTCGTGAAGCGGCCAAGTCACAAGGTGCATTGGGCTTTCTCAACCTGTTCTCAGGTGGAGCGTTCGGATCATTTTCCATTTTTGCATTGGGCATCATGCCCTACATCACAGCCAGCATCATCATGCAGGTTCTCAATGTGGTCATTCCAAAATTGCAAGAGTGGCAAGAAATGGGAGCTGTTGGTCAGCGCAAAATTACACAGTGGACTCGCTACGTAGCAGTGGCCATCGCATTGTTGCAAGGTTCAGGACTCACGTTCATCTTCGGTCAAGGAAATGGTTCAGCGTTCTTTGGTGCGGCGGCTCAGGCTCCCGATGTTGTGTTGCTCGATCCATTTATGCCACGTGCACTTTTGGTGATACCAACACTTGTTGCAGGTACTGCGTTGCTCATGTGGGTTGGCGAGCTCATTAGCCAACGCGGAATTTCAAATGGCATGTCCGTCATTATTTTCGCTTCTGTCGTTTCTGGTTTGCCCTATAGCTACTACTCAATTCTTCAAAGCAAGAAGTTCATTGTGTTCGCATTGCTCGTGCTTGTGTCGCTCGGAATTTTGGCAGCTGTCGTTCGAGTCGAACTTGGTCAGCGTCGTATTCCTGTGCAGTTTGCAAAACGAGTTGTTGGTCGCAACATGACCGGTGGTCAAAGCACGTACATTCCGCTCAAGGTCAACCAAGCTGGTGTTGTACCCATCATCTTTGCTTCATCTGTTTTGTTGCTTCCTGTTTTGCTCTCCAACGTTCTCGGTAGCGGCGAAGGTTGGCGCGGATCTATTGCAAGTTTCGTCAATGATTACTTAGTAAATAGCCAAAACATGGTGTACATCGTGGGCTTCTTTATGCTCATCGTTGCATTCGCATATTTCTATAACTCCATTGCATTCGACCCCATTCGTCAGGCCGATCAATTGCGTAAGCAAGGTGGATTCATTCCTGGTATTCGTCCCGGACCACAAACAGAGCGGTACTTGTCAAAGGCTGTTAACCGCATCACATTGCCTGGTGCATTGTTTGTTGCATTCATCGCAATCTTGCCGTACATCATTTTGTGGGTCGGCGATGTTCGTTCGTTCCCGTTTGCCGGAACAACAGTTC
The DNA here is from genome assembly GCA_009704065.1 of Actinomycetota bacterium. Taxonomy (GTDB): domain Bacteria; phylum Actinomycetota; class Acidimicrobiia; order Acidimicrobiales; family Ilumatobacteraceae; genus UBA2093. Next base: position 13,577 of record WLEX01000004.1, on the reverse strand, counting down.
TTATTGCAGTGGGCGTTGCGCTCGAGTTGATGCGTCAGATCGACAGCCAACTCATGTTGCGCAACTACGAGGGATTCTTGAAGTGACCACTTGCCCGTAGGGCAGTGGTGAACCCCATATGGGTACGAAGAGGACACGATGATTCCTGGAGCACGGTTAGTGCTATTGGGTCGCCAGGGCGCGGGAAAGGGCACACAGTGTGTGCGCTTGTCTCGTCATTTGGTCATTCCCCACATTTCCACCGGCGACATGTTGCGTGCTGCTGTGCGTGAAGGAACTCCGCTAGGGGTCATGGCCAAGGCTGTGATCGATGCTGGTGGTCTCGTTGGCGACGACATCATGATCGGTCTCGTGTCTGAGCGCCTCGAACAAGACGATGCCCGCGTGCGTGGCTACATCCTCGATGGCTTCCCCCGCACCGTCGGCCAGGCCATTTCTCTCGATGAAGTGGCTGCCAAGCGCCCCCTCGACATGGTGGTCGACCTAGTGGTCCCCCGTGAATTGGTCCTCGACCGTCTGTCTGCGCGCCGGGTCTGTCGTGACTGTGGCGCCAATTACCAAGTTTCTGGCATCGAGCCAGCTCAGTGGAGCTGTGAAAACTGTGGGGGAGACGTGGTCCAGCGCGACGACGACACCCCCGATGCCATCAATCGCCGGCTGGATCTCTATGAGACCCAAACCCAGCCCCTGATCGACTACTACGGCCAATCTGGCCGTTTGGTCCAGATCGACGGGGTCGGTAGCCCCGACGAAGTGTTCGACCGACTAACTAAGGGAGTCGAACAAAGACGGTGATTCACACTTGGCGTGTGCAAAATGCGCCGATAGCATTGCCCCTCGCCCCTGTTGCAGTTCTGCTATGGGGGCATCCTGTCCCAACCATCAAGGAGACCACTCTGGCTCAGCCAAAAGAAGATGCGATCGTGCTCGAGGGCACGATTCTCGAATCCCTACCAAACGCAATGTTTCGTGTGGAGTTAGAGAACGGCCACAAGGTGTTGGCGCATATCTCAGGAAAGATGCGTATGCACTACATCCGTATCCTTCCGGGCGACAAAGTCCAAGTGGAATTAACTCCATACGACCTCACCAGAGGTCGCATTACATACAGGTTCAAGTGAGAACGCAATGAAAGTACGCACAAGCGTCAAAAAAATTTGTGATAAGTGCAGCATCATCCGACGTCATGGACGCGTGATGGTGATCTGTGAAAACCCCCGGCACAAGCAGCGCCAGGGCTAGAGAGTCAGCAAAGGACACGTAAACACATGGCACGTATTGTTGGAGTCGATATCCCACGCGAAAAGCGTTTGGTAATTTCGTTGACATATATCTTTGGCATCGGTCGTCCGACCGCGCAAAAGATTTGCGAGGCAACAGGCCTCGATGTCAACACTCGCGTTCGCGATCTCACTGAAGACGAAGTCAACCGCATCCGCGGTTGGGTCGATCAGAACATCACCGTCGAAGGTGACCTGCGCCGCGATGTGCAGCAGGACATCAAGCGCAAAATCGAAATCGGTTGCCTCCAAGGCATCCGTCACCGTAAGGGTCTTCCCGTACGTGGACAGCGCACGCACACAAACGCGCGCACACGTAAGGGACCAAAGAAGACGGTTGCAAACAAGAAAAAGGCAGTGAGGTAATCCCATGGCCAAGCCAGCAGCAGCCGGTCGTCGTCCACGTAAGCGTGAGCGCAAAAACGTCACCAATGGTGTCGTTCATATCAAGAGTTCTTTCAACAACACCATCGTGTCCATCACCGACACAGAAGGCAATGTCATCGCATGGGCATCGTCTGGTGGAGTTGGTTTCAAAGGTTCACGTAAGTCCACTCCATTCGCCGCACAGATGGCTGCTGAAAAAGCAGGCAAGGCAGCAATGGAACACGGTCTTCGTCGCGCCGAAGTACATGTAAAGGGACCAGGTTCTGGTCGCGACACTGCACTTCGTTCTATCCAAAATCTTGGCATCGAAGTTTCTGGTATCAAGGATGTCACTCCTGTACCGCACAACGGTTGCCGTCAGCCAAAGCGTCGTAGGAGCTAATCATGGCCCGTTACACCGGACCCAAGGTGCGCATCTCGCGTCGCCTTAACACCAACATTTACGAAAACGAAAAGGGCTCAAAGGCTCTCGATCGTCGTCCGTTCCCACCAGGTCAGCACGGTCGCACACGTCGTCGTAATGCAGGCAGCGAATACCTTGCGCAAATGCAGGAGAAGCAGAAGGCTAAGTACATCTACGGTGTACTCGAGCGTCAGTTCCGTCGCACCTACGAAGAAGCAACTCGTCTTGCTGGCCCAACAGGTGAAAACTTGTTGCGCCTTCTCGAGCAGCGTCTCGACAACATCGTGTTTCGTGCAGGGTGGGGAGCAACTCGCCCACAAGCTCGTCAGTTCGTCAACCACGGCCTCATTCAGGTCGATGGCAAGCGCGTCGACATCGCATCATTCCGCGTAAAGCGTGGACAAGTTATTTCATTGTCTCCAAAGGCAAAAGAAATGATTCAAATTCAGCACAACATCGACACACTCGATCGTCCACTAGTTGGTTGGCTCGAATCAGGTGACAAGCAAGTCACCGTTCGTGATCTTCCACAGCGCGATCACATCGATGTCCCCGTCCGCGAGCAGCTCATCGTCGAGCTTTACTCGAAGTAATTACCAGTCTTTCCTTAGGAGCGAATCATGCTTGTTATCCAGCGCCCATCAGTCGAAGCAATCGGCGACGATCACCCAACACGTCAGCGTTTTGCCGTTGGCCCACTCGAGCCAGGCTTTGGCCACACCATTGGTAACTCATTGCGTCGTACGTTGTTGTCATCAATTCCTGGTGCAGCAATTACCACTGTCAAGTTCGATGGTGTTGAGCACGAGTTCACCACAATCAAGGGCATGACAGAAGACATCACAGAGTTCATCATGAACATGAAAGATGTTGTTGTTGTTTCACAGAGTGACGAGCCAGTAGTTGTTCGCATCGATGTAAAAGGTCCAATGACATTGAAGGCCGGCGACATTCCGACCACTTCAGACATTGAAATTCTTAACCCATCACTTCACCTTGCAACACTTAACGCAGGTGCAGAGTTGGCACTCGATGTCACTATCGAGCGTGGACGCGGTTACTTGTCAACCGACCGTGATGCAGAGAGCCGCATCATTGGTGTGATCCCCATCGACTCCATCTTCTCGCCAGTACGTCGCGTGATGTTCGATGTGGAGCCAACACGTGTTTCACAGAGCACCAACTACGACCGCCTTGTTCTCGACATCGAGACAGACGGTTCAATTTCTCCTCGTGAGTCATTGGCTTCTGCTGCTGCAACATTGCGTTCACTTGTTGAACTCATTGCGACTCTTTCCGAAGAGCCACAGTCACTCGAACTCAGCGAGCCAATTGGCGCCAATGTCGGTGTACCCGACCTTGACTTGCCAATCGAAGACCTCGATCTCAGTGAGCGCCCACGCAACTGCCTCAAGCGCGCACAAGTCAACACAATCGGCGAACTTCTCTTGAAGAACATCGACGACCTCCTCAACATCACCAACTTTGGTCAGAAGAGCCTCGACGAAATCATTCAGAAGCTCGATGAGCGCGGCCTTTCGCTTCGTTCATAATTAAGAACTACTAAGGAGCACCACAATGCCAACACCACGTCGCGCCCCACGCTTTGGCGGCAGTGCACAGCACCAGCGCCTCATGATGGCCAATATGGCTGCATCGCTTTTCGCTGCAGAAGGAATCACAACAACAGAGGCAAAAGCCAAAGTGTTGCGTCCAATCGCAGAAAAATTGATCACCAAGGCAAAGAAAGCGCAAGGCGATTCGCCAATGCGTGTTCATCGCATTCGTCAGATCGAGGGTTACCTCGGCGACAAAGAGATGACTGCCAAGTTGGTTAACGAAATCGCACCTCGCTACACAAGCCGCAACGGTGGATACACCCGCATCTTGAAGCTTGGCAATCGTCAGGGTGACGCTGCGCCAGTGGCGCGCATCGAACTGGTCTAAGGCCAACACCGGTGACTCAACCGGATGCACATTCATTACTCGAACCCGCCTTACGGCGGGTTCGTTTGCGTGTGGCCTACCATGGCGCTGCATTTCGTGGTTTCGCAATCAATCGCGATGTCGCAAGTGTTGAAGGATTACTCACAGAAGTAATTTCCACTGTTGCGCGACACAAGGTGCACATCGATGTTGCAGGACGCACTGATGCCGGCGTACATGCACGCGGACAAGTAATCACTGTCGATATTCCTGCACATACAAATTTGTCTACGTTCATGCGCAGCGTGAATGCACTGTGTAAACCACATGTTGCAGTATCTGATGCGCAGTGGGTCGATAGTTATTTCGATGCGCGTTACTCAGCTATTTGGCGTCGCTATCGCTACACGGTGAACAATGCCGACGCACCAGATCCGATGCTCATCGATCGGGCGTGGCATGTGAGTCGTCCACTCTCCATCCCGCTCATGAACTTGGCCTGCGACCCGTTGATAGGGGAGCACGACTTTTCTGCCTTTTGTCGCCGCCCCGATCAAATCGCTGGTGCCCCTGTGCCTTCCATGCACCGTCGGGTGTATTCGGCCAAATGGACGCAACAGGCAGACCACATCTTGGTGTTTGAGATTCGGGCTAACGCCTTTTGCTACCAAATGGTGCGCAGCTTCGTGGGCTTCCTCGTTGATGTGGGCCTTGGCTACCGCCCAGCGAGCGACACCCGAGCCGTGCTTCTCGCTGGTGATCGGGCCCATGGGTCTCAGGTGGCGCCGGCAGCCGGCCTCACCCTGTGGGACGTGGGGTATCCAGGGGAACCAATCCCGCCATTTCTTTCTTCGAATCCTTCATAGGTTCGCGGTTGCCGTAGGGGTAGAAACGCCCCTATCCTTACCAAGCCCCCATTTCGGGGTTCCGGCGGCCCGGTTGGGTCCCCTTGAAAGAAGTCTTATGCGTACATATTCTCCAAAAGCAAGCGAGATCACTCGTGCCTGGCACGTCATCGATGCCGAAGGTCTTGTCCTTGGTCGCCTCTGCACCGAAGTTGCGCGTATCTTGCGCGGCAAGCACAAGCCAGTGTTCGCTCCTCACATGGACATGGGTGACCACGTCATCATCGTGAACGTCGACAAGATCGTCATGACATCAGGCAAGGCCGACAAGAGCATGGTGTACACCTACTCTGGTTATCCAGGTGGTCTCAAGAGTGAGACCTACCAGAACTTGTTGAACCGTAAGCCTGCAGATGCAATCACTCGCTCTATTGCTGGCATGTTGCCAAAGGGTCCACTTGGTCGCCAGATGATTAAGAAGCTCAACGTGTACGCAGGGCCAACACACCCACACGCTGCACAGTCCCCCGTCGTTCTCGATCTCAGCGCTGCCAAGGCGCGCTGAACCACTAAGGAGTCATCGTGGCTAACACACCTCTCACCCAAACAACTGGTCGTCGTAAAGAAGCAGTTGCACGCGCAATTGTTCGCAACGGCACAGGAAAAATTGTTGTCAATGGTCGTCCTATCGAGGCCTACTTCACTACTGCAACACAGCGCATGGTTGTTACCGAAGCACTTCGCGTAGCAGAGCGCGAGCAGTCATTCGACATTCACGCAAACATCTTTGGTGGCGGCGTCAATGGCCAGGCTGGCGCATTGCGCATGGCTATTGCTCGTTCACTTATCGAACTCGATCCTGAAATGCGTCCAGCACTGAAAAAGGCTGGCCTTCTTACTCGTGACTCACGTAAGAAAGAAAGCAAGAAGTACGGACTCAAGAAGGCCCGTAAGGCGCCTCAGTTCACCAAGCGCTGATACTTGTTCGCGAGGCGTCGTTTGGCGTCTGCTCAAGGAGATCATTACATGCTGCACTTCGGAACAGATGGAGTTCGTGGCGTTGCCATTGAAGAACTAACACCTGCACTTGCGCGCGACCTTGCTCGTGCTGTGGTGCGGGTATTGCAACCAACAGCTGTTGTTGTCGGTCGTGATACACGTGAAAGTGGCACCGTTTTAGAACAAGCCGTTGTCGATGGTTGTGCTGCAGAAGGTGTTTCTGTGCACCTCATGGGAGTTGTACCAACCCCTGCAATTGCCTATGCCGCCGAACAATTCGGATGGGTGGGCATAGCAATTACCGCTTCACACAACGTGTGGAGCGACAACGGCATCAAAGTATTTGCATCGGGTGGCGCAAAGCTGAACGATGCCGAACAAATTGAAATCGAACGTGTTTGGCACTCGTTTGTTGCAGAAACCGCCCCCGTTGCGATGGGTTCTGTGCATGATGCCAGTGGAGTTATCGCCGAGTACGCAACGCATCGATTCAATATCACCGGTGCTGCGCTCACAGGGCTCACCGTTGTACTCGATTGTGCCAATGGCGCAATGTCGTATGTAGCACCGGAAGTGTTTATGACCGCTGGTGCCAATGTGGTGGTCATAAACGCATCACCCGATGGTCGCAATATCAATCATCAGTGCGGTGCCACATCGCCACAACAATTAGTAGATGCTGTTGTCGCACACCATGCAGACCTTGGTATTGCATTCGATGGAGATGGTGATCGGTTGATTGCCGTTTCGGCATCTGGTTTATTGGTCGATGGTGATCACATCATGGCTATTGCAGCTGTCGATCTTGCAACACGAGGATTATTGCGCAACAAAGGTGTTGCTGTCACCGTGATGACCAATCTTGGTTTTCACCATGCCATGCGCGATGCCTCAATCGATGTGGTTGTCACTGCCGTTGGTGACCGCAATATTTTGGTTGCGCTCGATGAATACGATTTTGTTTTAGGTGGCGAACAAAGTGGTCATGTGGTGCATCGTGCTCATGCCACGACTGGTGACGGACTACTCGCTGCTCTCATTTTGTGTGAGTACATGGCACGTGCGCATGTGAGCCTCGATGAGGCTGCCACTGTGATGCAGTCGTACCCACAGTTGCTCGTCAATGTGCGCACTGCCGAAAAAGTTCATGATCCCGTGGCAGATATTGCATCAGAGATTGCCGCAGCAGAGTCGACTCTCGGCGATAACGGACGCATTTTGGTGCGTGCATCGGGAACAGAACCATTAGTGCGTGTCATGGTGGAAGCATCAGATGATGCAGTGGCATCAGCTATTGCGTATGAACTCGCCAACGCGCTTATTGCAGTGCACGGTGGGTCTATTGAGGGAACTCACTAATGGCACTCGTACACAGGAGTAATCTCTAGGTATGTGCGGCATTATTGGCATCCTGCCCCGGCCCAGCACGCGCAATGTGCCTACCGCCGAGAGTATCGAGCAGTTACTTGCTGCAGCAGTTAATGCCGGCACCGACTGCACGCTCATTGCCGATGCACTCATGGCCGCCGATCAGTTATTGCGTGGCGATGCGGGTATCCAAGCCCTTGTTGGTAACGCATCGTTATTGGCCAGTATTACGAAGAGCCTCAACCTCATCGATGCAGTGGCGGATACTGAAGAAGCACGTATCGATGCTTTGCATGTAGACACAGCAACGCTTGATGCTGAAGTAGCACGCTTGTCGCGGGTAAAAGATGCCTCCTGGGCGATTCGTCGCGACCGTTTACGCGCTGCCGATGCTGTGCACGTGTTTGCGGGTACTAACGCTGGTGCGTCATCGTTGGTCGGTTACTTCGCAATTCATCAGGCGTTATCAGCAATCGATCGAATGGAAGTGCGCGGTCGCGATTCTGCTGGCATCAGTGTCTTGGTCACGTCGCCTTCGTTTGCGGCATTGTCTGCAGAATTAGCTGGCCTCATGGCAGGACGAGTGTCGGATCCACTCTTCACCAACACCAGCGTTCGCCACAACGGTTCCACTTTGGTATTCGTATACAAAGCAGCAGCTGAAATTGGCGAATTAGGCGACAACACAAAACACATGCGCGATGCGGTGAGCGCCGATGTGTTGTTGCGTGCAGCACTTGCTATTCCCGATGCGCGAGTTGCTGTTCTTGGTCATACACGATGGGCGAGTGTCGGCATTATTTCTGAACCCAATGCTCATCCGGTCACTGGCGAAGAAATTGAAGGCGACAATCACAACGTTTCAGTAGCGGTGCTGAATGGTGATGTCGATAACCACACCGAACTGCGTGAACGACATCGTTTGCATTTCGCTGAACCGATTACGACCGATGCAAAGGTCATCCCAGCCATTGTCGATCGTGGTCGCACCTCTGGTCTCGACACCCAAGCTGCATTCCTCAATGCAGTCACGCAGTTTGAGGGCAGTGTTGCCATTGGGTACATGACAGCTAGTGATCCGAACGACATGTACTTGGCATTGTTCGGTAGCGGACAAGGTTTGTACATCGGACTTGCTGAAGATCGTTTTATTGTGGCAAGTGAGCCATACGGCACGGTGGAAGAAACAGTGCACTTCGTGCGCCTCGATGGAGAAACTCCTCGCGATGGTGGCGATCCGAATTCACGCGGCCAGGTTGTGCGGCTATCTGTAGAGGGCGCTGGCACCATTGCGGGCATTACACGCTTGGCATACGACGGAATTGAAATTCCCGTTACCGATAGCGATGTTGCAGTTGCTGAAGTAACTACTCGCGATATCGATCGTGGAGATGCACCTCATTTCTTGTTGAAGGAAATAACTGAAGCCCCGCGTAGTTTTCGTAAAACCATTCGCGGCCGCACACTCACTGTTAACGGTTTACTGGTTCCCGATCTCGATACGTTCACGCTTCCCACAAGTATTAAAGACCGTCTGGCAAGTGGATCCATCAAACGCATTCGTGTGATTGGGCAAGGTACGGCAGCTGTCGCCGGCACATCACTTATTCCGGTGCTGGCATCGCTTCTCGATTCTTCTATTCAAGTAGAGGCCCTTACCTCTACAGAACTTTCTGGTTTTGCTATGTCAACCGATATGTCAGACATGTTGGTGATTGCAGTGAGCCAAAGCGGCACCACTACCGACACCAACAGAACTGTCGACCTTGTCGCCACTCGTGGTGCTGCAGTGTTAGCGATTGTGAACCGACGTGGAAGTGAGCTCTCCAGTAAAGCTCATGGCGTGTACTACACATCCGATGGTCGCGATATTGAGATGAGTGTTGCTAGTACCAAAGCGTTCTATGCACAGGTGGCGGCCGGAGCTGTGTTGTCATGCGCCATTGCGTTGGCAACTGGTTCAGTCGATGCTGACCGCATGCATCGCATTCTTGATTCATTGGTACACATGCCCGCAGCAATGGAAACTGTTATCGCTCAACGCAGTGATATTGGTGTCATTGCGCAAAAGTATGCTCCGTTACGCCGGTACTGGGCAGTGGTCGGTAATGGCCCCAATACAGTTGCTGCACACGAAGTACGTATCAAGCTTTCCGAACTCTGTTACAAATCGATCTCATGCGACGTAACCGAAGATAAAAAGCACATCGACTTGTCGTGTGAGCCAATGATTTTGGTATGCGCTGCAGGCCTTAGCGAAGGTACAGCCACAGACGTTGCAAAAGAAGTTGCGATCTTTAAGGCACACAAGGCAATACCAATAGTTATAGCCACTCAAGGCGAAACACGATTCGATTCTGCTGCAGCAGCCGTAGTGTATGTACCTGTTGCCGATCCAGCTCTTGCCTTTGTGTTGTCTTCCATGGTCGGGCATCTTTTTGGGTACGAGGCAGCTCTTGCAATCGATGCTCTTGCGCGCCCATTGCGCCAATTGCGTGAAGTAGTAGAAGTTGTTGTCGGTCGCGGTGGAAGTGGCGATGACGCTCTCACTCAAGTGGAAACTCAAATCGTTCCGCTCACGCAACAGTTCTTGCAGGTACTTGGCACCGGGCAATACGACGGCAATCTCGAAGCATCAACCGCAGTCCGTCTTGTTTCGCTGTTACGCATTGTGACAGGGCCTCAACCACTGCAATCATTTCAACGCCAGACTGGCCGTATTGCATCTCCGTCGGCGGTGCTTGATGATCTCATCGATGCACTCACGCGCAGTATCGATGAACTCACACGCCCGATCGATGCCATTAAGCATCAGGCAAAAACTGTCACCGTGGGTATTTCTCGCAGCGAAGAAGGCCTTCTCGATCGCGCACTGGTGCGTGCAGTACTTGAAGCCGGAGCATCGCGTGACAAATTGTCGTATGCCACGCTCAAGGTGCTGGCGTCACTCGACGCAGCTGTTAGCTCGGTAGAAGGCTTTACTCGTTATGCCATTACGGGCGATGTGCGTAACGCAACAGTGTCGATTGTTGATCGTGGTGGAGTTGCTAAAGATCTCACTTCACGAGTTACTACCAATGCAACTCTGATTGGTACTAAGCATCGCGTTGCAGCAGATCAAGAAGTTCTCGTGGCGCGTGGTCGCAAAGATGGGCGAACAGTTATTTTTGTTCCTGAAGTGCAGGGAACTACCACTGTTGGTATTTCCCTCATGCACGTTGCATTCCATCCCACTGTTGCAGCCGGAATCGCACGACAAGTACTTCAGGGCTATGACCGCCGATACGACCGTTTGGTCGACTGGGTAACAGAAACTGAAGGGTCCTTCTCTGAAGAACGTCTTGCTGAAGTGTCGATTGGTGACCTGTTAATCAATCCTGTTTCTGAAAGCGCCGACCTCTGGCGTACAGATAAGTAGCACCCATGTTTGGATTAGGTATCGATGCAGTAGACATCGAACGCTTTCGATCATTGCTAGAGCGCCGTCCTCAACTTCGCCAACGACTATTCACGCCAGCCGAACTTGATTCACTTGCGGACAAGAATGATGATGCTGCGTCTCTTGCGGCGCGCTTTGCGGTGCGTGAAGCAACAATGAAAGCCATGGGTGTTGGCCTTGGTGCTTTCGATTTTCACGATGTATCGGTTGCAAAGGCTGATACAGGTGCTCCTCACTTAGTGCTCACTGGCCGGGCTCACGCATTGGCTACATCTCACGGCATCGCCGGGTGGCATGTTTCCATCACCCACACCGATTCTGTTGCAATGGCTGTAGTCGCGGCTCTGTAGTCGCGTCAAAGTACGCAGAACCCCTAATACGCTGACAGGGTGATTCCCGTACTGTCTCCCGAGCAAATGCGCCATGCAGATTCTGTGGCACTGTCGCTCGTTGGGCCAGGACATGAAAATGTGTTTATTCAACGTGCTGGTTTTGCTACGGCACAAGTTGCTCGCAAGATGCTTGACGGCGCGTACGGCAAAAGGATTGTTGTTATTGCAGGCAAGGGCCACAACGGTGATGATGGTCGCGTGGCCGCAACGTGGTTGCGTGAGTGGGGAGCGTCGGTTAGTGAAATTGGTACCGATGAAGTAGCCGGTTGGTTTTTCGATTCTCGTACTGCCGATCTTGTGATTGACGCTGCGTTCGGTATTGGTTTTCGTGGAACATGGACCCCACCTATTGTTTTCGATGTTCCTGTTCTTGCCGTCGATATTCCGACAGGCCTCAATGCGGCAGATGGCACTGTTGCGGGTGGAGTCTTAGCTGCTCACCGCACAGTCACGTTTGCAGCACCAAAGCTCGGAATGTTATTTGGCGATGGTCCGGCACTATGTGGTGAGATCGACATCGTTGATGTAGGTATCGACGTAGTCGATGAGGTTGATGCGTTTCTTGTAGAGGCTTCCGATGTTGCGGCGTGGTTGCCGCCTCGCGATCGTGAATCTCATAAATGGAATCATGCAGTGCGCGTGATTGCCGGAAGTTCTGGCATGGGTGGTGCTGCAAGCTTGGTGAGTGTGTCTGCCATGCGCGCCGGTGCTGGCATGGTGCACCTGTCGTGGCGCACTGGTCTCGATTCGGTCTCTGTCCCTACCGAAGTGGTGGGTCATTCTCTTCCCGTTACTAATTGGGCAGATTTTGTTGCTACCGATATTCAGAGATTCTCCTCCATGATTATTGGTCCAGGTCTTGGGCGTGGCGATGATGTTGCCAGCGAAGTCCGTTCAGTTCTTGCGCGTTGCGATATACCTGCAGTTATTGATGGTGATGGATTATCAGCATCAATAGATCCGAAAGGTGAGTACGCCACTTTGCGTGCGCGACGCGCTGCCACGGTGCTGACACCGCACGATGGCGAATTTGTTGCCCTCGGTGGCGATGTGCAAAACCCGGACCGCATCGCCGCCACTCAACAATTAGCAGCCATCACAGGGTGCACTATTTTGCGTAAGGGTCCCACCACCATTGTGTCTGATCCGGAGGGAGCGGTGTACTTGGTAGTTGCAGGCGATGAACGCTTGTCGACGGCAGGTACCGGTGACGTTTTGGCTGGTGTGATTGGTGCGCTACTCGCACGTGGTCTTGCGGCACCCGAAGCTGCAGCTGCAGGTGCGTATATACATGGTGTGGCCGGATCAACGTGTGCAGTCGAAGGAACCATTGCACGAGATGTTGCAGCATTAATCTCTGATGTCATGACTGAGGTGGTTTCTAGTGTCAACTGATTTTTCAACACGGTGGGCACGAGCCGAAGTACACACTGGTCTCATACAACACAATGTGGCCATTGTGAAAGAGCGCATTGGTTCAGCACAGATATGGGCCGTCGTGAAGGCAAATGCTTACGGTCACGGGTCTATCCCGGTTGCACAAGCTGCTCTTGCTGCTGGAGCCACTGGTTTGTGTGTTGCAGTAGTTGATGAAGGCGTCGTTTTACGCCGGGCAGGCATTACAGCACCTATTTTGTTGCTCAGTGAACAACCTGCATCGCTTGCCGAACTCATTGTTGGTTACGAACTCACACCAACCGTGTCGACAACGCGAGGTGCAGCAGTATTAGCGACTGCAGCAGCAACAGCCGACAAAGTGGTGAACGTTCATATCAAGGTCGATACCGGTATGCATCGTGTTGGCGTGTCTGCCAACGAAGCCGTATCGCTTGCGCAGTTTGTGAAGTCGTATGAATCTTTATCTATTGAAGGTTTGTACACGCACTTCGCAGTAGCGGATACGCCTTCGCATCCCGCCAATGCCACTCAACTAACTGCATTCAATGAAGTGGTAGATGCATTCACAAAAGCAGGAATACAGCCCCCACTGATTCATGCAGCAAACAGTGCTGCGGCGCTCTCAAATGCAGACTCGCGTTTTTCCATGGTTCGTCTGGGCATTGCTATGTATGGCTTACTTCCCGGCCCAGGAGTTTCTGAATTTTGTGCGGGTCTTATTCCGGCCATGTCTATTAAGGCAAAGGTGTCGGCAGTGCGATGGGTAGATGCTGGCGAAGCAGTGTCATACGGCTTACATCGGCCACTAGAGAAATCTTCACTTATTGCCACCATCCCCATTGGTTATGCCGATGGAGTTCCTCGAGCATTATTTGGAACTGGATTCAAAGTGTTAATTCATGGAGTACCGCGCGACATTGCAGGCACAGTAACCATGGATCAAATCATGATCGATTGCGGAAATGATTCCTCCATCACCGTGGGCGACGAAGTTGTACTCATTGGGCGACAAGGCGATGAGGTGGTTACTGTGGATCAATGGGCTGCCGCATTGGGCACAATTGGTTACGAGATTGCGTGTGGCATCGGCGCACGGATGTACCGAAACTATTTATGATCTCGTGCCATAGTTCGTCTGTT
>WLEX01000039.1 GCA_009704065.1 Actinomycetota bacterium | reverse complement strand
TGCCATCTGCGTTCACCAGACACAGACAACCGCGTGAATCCATTTCAGCAATTGTGTGAGTTCCAACAACACCAGCATCTGAGGTGTCGTAATGAAGAGACAGTGCGTCTGTGAGTTGTGCAGAACCGATGTCGTACAAACGATGAATGGCAGCAACACTGAGTTGTTCTTGTACCAATTCAGCAACGTAGGTCATGGTGAGTTCGGCTCCTGCAGGAGATCTCGTTGTGCGACTCTGATCTCTGAATGTGCGACTGATGGCATACCGATGATGTCCATCGGCGATGAGCACCGGATGAGATGCAACTAGTGCAGAGATCTTTGCGATGCGCACGGGGTCAGTGACCCGTTCAATGACATGATGCACACCTTCTTCGTCGACACATTCTGCGACTATTTCAGCTGGTGCCAATAATTCGTTAGTGAGTCCAGGAGTCAGTGACAGGCCCCAGATGGGACTGAGGTTCGCATGGGTTGCAATGGTGAGATCGAGGCGGTCTGTTTTGGCCTTAGGCGTAGTGCGCTCGTGAGGAAGAACCCCACCTGCGCCTTCGTCGACTACTTCGAGAGCACCGATGACTCCAATTGTTGTCCTCGATGTACCAGCTTCATCGGTAAAGGTCATTCGGTAGATGGAGAAGGTGGCCTGATCATCGGAAATGATGACCTGACTATTTCTCCACTGTTGAAGAAGCGATGCCGACAATTGGTATCTCTGATCTCCGTCTGCCTCTATGGGGTAATCGATGTGCACGATGTTGACAGGGCTAAGTGCGGCGTAGTCGGCACGTTGGAATTCGTCGAAAACATCGTAAGGGGCAGATGTTTTGGCGGTGATATCGACACCCTCTGGAGTCGAATATCGAAGGGCGGCAAACGGTTCAAAGCGGGGCATGACATAAAGGGTGGCAGGATTAGTGGCTATGAACAAAACCGAGACGCCATCTGTGGTGCTATGTGACCTCGACGGTGTGGTCTGGCTTGCTCACCAACCAATCGCTGGATCAGTGGAGGCCATTGCCTCGCTGCGCGATGCAGGGGTGCGGGTGGTGTTTGTGACCAATAATTCGTTCTCCACCTACAACGAACAAGTGGCCGCACTGGCTGCAATTGGAGTACCGGCAGAGGGAAACATCGTGACCTCGGCCATGTCGGCTGCTACGGCGATGAAACCCTCATGGCGAGTGTTGGTGTGCGGTGGCAAGGGATTAATTGAAGAGGTGTCGCGCGTTGTGTCTGAGGTTGTGGTGGCCTATGAACAACCAGAGACTGCAGGACCTTTCGATGCAGTTGTTGTGGGGTTTCATCGAGAGTTCAATTTTCAAGTTTTGAGTGATGCGTTGACGGCAGTGCGCGGTGGGGCTGTGCTTATTGGATCAAACGATGATCCGACCTATCCGACACCTAATGGTCCGATCCCAGGCGGTGGCTCAATATTGGCTGCCATTGAAAAAGCATCGGGTGTGCAGGCAATGGTCACTGGGAAGCCTTATCAACCGATGGCCAATTTAGTGTCGGAGTTGTGTGTTGGAGTTGCGAGTGAATCGATGGTGATGGTGGGTGACCGTATCGATACTGACGGTGGATTTGCCCACACGATGGGTGCACGGTTTGCCATGGTGTTGAGTGGGGTGACTGACGCTGGTCAAGTGGGTGTCGATGCCGATTATGTGTGTGGTGATTTGGCAGCTGTTGCAGAAACGCTCCTTGGCGAGTAATTCGCCACAGGTACAATTACTTCATGCGTGTTCGTCTCGATGCTGCTCTCGTAAAGAGGGGATTGGCCGATTCTCGAACAGATGCTTCCCGCATGATCGATGCAGGCAATGTCACGGTGAGTGGAACATTTGCCACAAAGGCATCGCGCATGGTGGGTGACGATGAGCCCATTCGTGTAGTTGTAGAAAAACGATTCGTGAGCCGAGGTGGCGAAAAACTCGAACATGCGCTCGATGCTTTTGGAATTTCTGTTGTGGGCAGGTCTGTGCTCGATGCCGGTGTCTCCACTGGTGGTTTCACTGACTGTGTATTGCAGAAAGGCGCATCACGCGTATTTGCTGTCGACGTCGGGCGAAATCAATTACACGAAAAGATCAAATCTCATCCTTTGGTGGAATGGCGAGATGGCGTCAATGTCCGCGATATGTCTCGTGCAGAAATGCAATTTCCATGCTCGTTAGTGGTGGCTGATCTCAGCTTCATTTCGCTTTCTAAAGTGTTGACCGCCCTACACGAGTGCATTACGGCGGAATCCGGTTTCCCAGTGGCGGAAATGTTGTTATTGGTGAAGCCGCAGTTCGAAGCAGGGCGAGTCGAGGTCTCACGAGGCAAGGGCGTCATTACCGACCCCTTGGTCCATGCCCAAGCCTGTGATGGGGTAAAGCAGGCCCTGCGCGCGTTGGGTGCTGATGTAATGGGAACAGTGGAATCGCCTATAAAAGGCGCCGAGGGCAATACAGAGTTCATAATGTGGGCTAAATGCCCCACCCGTTCCGTAGGTTAGAGACATGAGTCGAATTGGCATAGCAGTGCATCGCTTCCGTCCCGATGCGCTAGAGGTGGCTCGCAGCATTGCGTTGTGGGCCCATTCTCATTCCATGTCGACTGTGGCCGATGATTCTGATGTGTCGGCAATCAATTCACCACACGTCGAAGCGGGCGATGTCGGCGACGTCGACGTGCTTGTATCGGTCGGCGGAGACGGCACCATGTTGCGTGCCGTACGTACGCTCGCAGGACGGTGCATTCCCATTGTCGGAGTCAACCTAGGTCTACTTGGATATCTCGCATCGGTCGAACAAGATGCGGTTATCGATGCGCTCGATGTCTGGCGAACCGGCATCGAAGGCCGACAATATCGATTCGACGATCGTATGTTGCTTGAGATTTCGATGTGGTCCAATGGTGCTCGTCTTGCAAACCAGTTGGCGCTCAATGAAGTAGTGGTCGAAAAGCGCGAGGCTGGCCATACGGTGCGCCTTGGGGTCGATATCGATAAAGCACCGTTCACTACGTATGCGGCCGATGGTCTCATACTCGCTACTCCAACAGGTTCCACTGCTTATTCCATGTCTGCGCGCGGACCTATTTTGTCTCCTCAGTTGCGCGCAATTCTTATGACGCCTGTGTCGCCTCACATGTTGTTCGACCGTTCAATGGTTCTCGATGCACGTGAGTTGGTCCGCATAGAAATTCTCGGGCATCGACACGTAAATGTTGCCACCGATGGTGATCTGGTGCACACATTGAAGCCTGGTGATGTCATCGAGGTGCGTGCTGCACAGGAAGTAGCGAGATTCGTGCGATTTGAAGAACAACGTTTCCATCAAGTGTTGAAAACTAAATTCGGGTTGTCTGATCGCTGATGCTCGTCGAATTGTCTATAGAGAATCTGGGCATTATCGAATCAGTGCGTCTCACCTTCGATAAAGGTTTTACCGCTTTTACCGGCGAGACCGGTGCAGGTAAAACCATGTTGGTAGAGGCAATCAATTTGGTGGTGGGTCAGCGCGCCGATGTTTCTGTTATCCGCGACGGTGCCGAAGAAGCCAGGGTGGAAGCTCGATTTGTTACCCAGGGCAGCGATGGAGAAGTGGAGACCATCTTGTGTCGCGTACTGCATCGTGAAGGCCGCAGCCGTGCCTACATCAACGATCGCATGGCGACAGTTGCCTCTTTGGCAGAGGTGGGCGAGGCGTTGGTCGACATTCACGGTCAACATGCACATCAACGCTTGTTGTCTGCGGCTACCCAGCGCGAGTCACTCGATCAATTTGGCAACGTCGACACAAGCCAGTTGCGTTCGGCCCGTGAAGCAGTCACGCATATTGATGCGAATCTTGCTGCCTTGGGGGGAGACGAGAAGTCTCGTGTGCGCGAAATTGACTTGCTGCAATTTCAGTGCGATGAAATCGAATCAAGCAACCTGCAAGGCCCGCTAGAAGATCGCGAGTTATCTCTTGAAGAAGATGCACTCACCGATGTTGTGCGCCATCAAGAGGCCTTACAGCGTGTGGTGGCACTTCTCTCAGACGATGGTGGTGCTGTCGATAATTTGGGCCAGGCAGTGAGTGCAATGGCTCCGATTTCATCGTTGCCATCAATTGTCGAGCGTTTGTCTTCAGTATTGGCAGAAACAGACGACCTTGCTCGCATGGTGCGCGACGCGGCAGAGGGCTCGGAGAACAATCCTGAGCGTCTCGAAGAGATTCGACTACGTCGTCAGTCCTTACGCGACCTGATGCGCAAGTACGGCGATTCATTGGCTGACGTTGCAGAGTTCGGAGCCGAAGCACGGCAACGTCTCGATGAACTCACTGGGTATGCCGAACGGGTTGCTCAATTGGAAAATGAACGCAAAAAGGCAATGAGTGCATTGCTTGCATGCCAAAAGCAAGTTGGTAATGCTCGCCGCACAGCAGCTCCGGCTCTGGCCACAGCGGTGCAGAAGCGACTGCGCCAGCTCGCTTTGCCTCACGCAACAGTTCACGTGTCGGTCGGAGACGTCGACACCGACCCTGCTGGTGAATCGGTTGTGTTTATGTTGGCAGCGAACCCTGGTAGTGCTGCGCAGCCCATTGCAAAGGTGGCAAGTGGTGGTGAGTTGGCTCGAGTCATGTTGGCACTACGCCTAGTTCTCACCGGAGATCCTGCAACCATGGTTTTCGACGAAGTCGATGCGGGAATCGGTGGGGAGGCTGCTGTTGCCGTTGCGGGAGCCTTGCGAGAGCTCGGAAATGGGCATCAAGTCATCGCTGTCACTCACTTGGCTCAAGTGGCTGCGTCTGCCCATGAGCAAGTGGCTATTTCTAAGTCGGTCAAGGGTGGAAAGACTTTTGGTTCTGCCCGCCGTGTTGCAGCCGATGATCGTGCAAATGAAATCGCCCGCATGCTGTCGGGAGGTGTGGCAGATGAATCCGCCCTCGCACATGCTCGCGAACTCTTGGTCACCCTCACGAGTCCCACAAAGCGACCCAAGCGGTAGCGGGGTTTCTTCCCGAGGGGTACGGAGCGGATAGTGTGTAATTCCGTTAGCAGTTCGGCCGGCGGGAGTACACAATGCCAAAGCACATTTTCGTGACGGGTGGCGTTGCAAGTTCCCTTGGAAAAGGTCTGACCGCATCCTCGCTTGGTCGCCTTTTGAAAATGCGTGGCCTACGGGTCACGATGCAAAAGCTTGATCCCTACATCAATGTTGACCCCGGCACCATGAATCCGTTTGAACACGGAGAAGTATTTGTGACCGATGATGGCGGAGAAACTGACCTCGACTTGGGTCACTACGAGCGATTTATCGACGAGAACTTGACGCGCAGTTCCAATGCGACAACTGGTTCGATTTATCAAGCTGTGTTGGCCGCAGAGCGCCGTGGCGACTATCTCGGAAAGACTGTGCAGGTTATTCCTCACATCACCGACGAAATCAAACGGCGTATTCGTCGTATAGCTACTGAAGATACAGACGTCGTGATTACCGAAGTGGGCGGCACGGTAGGCGACATTGAGATTTTGCCGTTCCTCGAGGCGATTCGCCAGTTTCGCAATGAAGCCGGACGCGACAATGTGTGTTATCTCCATGTCACTTTGGTGCCCTTTATTGGGCCGAGTGGTGAGCAGAAGACGAAGCCCACTCAGCACAGTGTGACCGAACTTCGTTCTCGAGGAATTCAACCCGACATCATTGTGTGTCGCAGCGAAGAACCCCTCAGTAGTGGCTTGAAGCGAAAAATATCGCATATGTGCGACGTCGATACAAAAGCGGTTATCAATGCTGCTGATGCTCGAAATATCTACGAACTTCCGCTGATCTTGCATGAAGAAGGTCTCGACACTGTCGCATGTGAAATTTTGCGAATTGAGGGTGCAGTTGATCTTTCTCAATGGGAAGGTCTTGTTGCACAAGTCGAATCATCAATTAAGCCAGTGCGAATTGGTCTCATCGGAAAATATGTCGAATTACAAGATGCGTATCTTTCAGTTGTCGAAAGTTTGAAGCACGCTGGTTTCCACCACGGTGCCAAGGTAGAAATCGATTGGATTCAGGCCGAGGACGTGGAAGGTCTCTTGGCCTCGGGGAGACTCGATTCACTAGATGGAATGGTTATTCCCGGAGGCTTTGGTCCGCGCGGTATTGAAGGAAAAATTGCTGCTGCTGCATATTCGCGCGAGAACCTTGTTCCATGTCTTGGCATTTGTCTTGGCATGCAAGTGATGACAATTGAATATGCCCGTCACGTATTGGGAATGGCCGATGCCAACAGCACTGAATTTGATCCAGCAACCACTCATCCGGTGATTGACATTATGAGTGATCAGCGCGATGTCACCATGAAGGGTGGCACCATGCGCTTGGGCGCCTACTACGCAGTGCTGCAGCCTGGTACCAAGGTTGCAGAAGCATATGGAGAGACTGTGGTCTCTGAGCGCCATCGCCATCGCTATGAGTTCAATAGCAATTATCGCGCTCGATTTGAAGAATCAGGATTTATTTGCAGCGGCACATCGCCTGATAAACGATTAGTTGAATTCATTGAGATGACAGATCACCCATATTGGGTAGCGACACAGGCTCATCCTGAATTTAAGAGTCGCCCAGACCGACCTCATCCGTTGTTCCGCGATCTCATCGAAGCGTCTCTCGTCAACCGAGAAAAGCGTCTCAAGAGGGAGTCATCTGCTCCCGTAACGCAAACTGTCTGACCTAATGGGTGGGTTGTCCCGCAGCGCATTTCGCGTCACGCAAGAAAAGGTTGTTCATTCGTGGGCAATGTTTCGTTTGTTGCAGCGTTCTATTGTTAGCCCTGGCGGTGAAGAATTCGAACGCACCTACGTAAGTACGCCGGGTGCTGTTGGAATAGTCGCTGTCGATGATCACAACAACGTGGTGTTGGTGTCGCAATATCGATCGAGTTTTGATGCGATGGTGCTCGAGATTCCCGCAGGAATGCGCGATGTTGAAGGTGAGCTGCCTGAAGTCACTGCCTTGCGAGAATTGAAGGAAGAAACCGGGTACTCGGCCAGCAAAATTGATCATCTCGGATCCCTTCTGTCATCGCCTGGTGTGACGGATTCGAGTGTCGAGGTGTATGTCGCACTGGGCTTAGAGAGTGGCGTTATGGAGCCCCATGGCCCTGAGGAGCAGGAAATGAAGGTCCTCGTTGTTCCGTTCTCTCAGGCGCTTCACATGGTCGATACGTTCGAAATAACAGATGCTAAATCGGTGTATGGCTTGTTAATGGCTGCACGGCGGTATCCCGAACTCTTAGGCTGACGTGGTGAACATCTCATCAACACACACTCGCTGTGCTGAGTTGGTGGAATCATTTCTTCGGTGGATCACGGTAGAGCGAGGACGAGCAGTGAACACTGTTGTGTCATATCGACGTGACCTTGCTCGTTATGTGCAGTTCCTGCATGAAAGCGATTGCACCTTGCTGACCGTCGATGAGCAAACGGTTGAGAAGTATGTCAACAAAATGCAAGGTAGCGGTGCCGCAGTGGCAACTACCGCACGCAATTTGGCAGCCATACGCATGTTGCATTCATTTCTTGTAGCAGAAGATATTCGTTCCGATGACCCGGTAGTTCGTGTGGAAGGTGTACGAGTGCCTGGTGGTGTTCCGAAGCCATTGTCAGTCGAAGAAGTGGAGTCTCTTTTGTCGGCGATGACGGGTGAGTCGTCGGTCGAAATACGAGATCGGGCTCTTTTGGAATTCCTGTACGCAACCGGTGCTCGAATTTCTGAAGCCTGCGATGTGAATCTCGATGATATTGATTTACCATCGCGCGTAGTGAGGCTTTTTGGTAAGGGTTCCAAAGAGCGTGTTGTGCCTTTCGGAAGAATCGCAGAGTCGCATTTGAGGAATTATCTAGAAATTGGTGGGCGTAACAATTTGGTACCCGATACGTGGTCTAAGGGTTCCGACAGGGAAGCGGTGTTCTTAACAAATCGTGGTCGGCGCCTGAACAGGCAGAAGGCGTGGAATATCGTTCGTGAAGCAGGAATGCGTGCAGGAATCCACAGTGATTTATCTCCCCATGTATTGCGCCATTCCTGTGCCACTCACATGTTGGAACATGGTGCTGATTTGCGCATTGTGCAAGAAATGCTAGGCCACGCCACAATTTCAACAACACAGATTTATACAAAGGTCTCAAACGATCACTTGTGGTCTGTCTATAAACAATCCCACCCACGAGCTCAGGGGTGAAGAATATGAAACATCTGGTGAAGCGCGCCCTTACTTCTTGGTCGAACGCTCAGCCGAGCACAACCCAAATAGATCTTGCGCGCACCATATTGAACACCCAAGAATTTTCTCTATGGGCCTCGATGCAAGGCAGAGATAAACGTCATTCTCTTCATGTTCTTGAAAGATTCATGCAATTGTGCCCTGACGCTGAAATTACAGCACTACGCGGAGCCCTGCTGCATGATGTGGGAAAAGTCTCGGCAAATCTTGGTTGGGGTCTGCGAATCGTTGCAACAGCGTTCGGTCCATTGCATCCACGCCTACGAAGATATTTAGACCATGAAGCAATCGGGGCACGAATGCTTGGTGAGATTT
>WLEX01000038.1 GCA_009704065.1 Actinomycetota bacterium | reverse complement strand
GTGTAGCTCTTAGGAGACTTTGATGTCTTTGAAAGGTGAACGGGAATCGATTCCCATGTCCTTTGGAAGACCAAGTACGCGCTCACCAACGATGTTGCGCATCACTTCGTCGGAACCACCAGCGATACGAAGACCAGGTGTTCCAAGTACAAAGTTTGCCCATGCGTAGGTGCCCCATTCGCCGCTGTCGGCGATGAGCTTTGGTCCGAGAACATGTGAGAGGAACTTCACCAAACGAGCTTGGTTGTTCACAAGAACCATCTTGCCAATGGAGCCTTCTGGTCCGGGCAATTGTCCGGCCTTAGCTTTTGCTGTCGCGCGCTGTGCATTCATGTTGGCAATGCGGTAGTTCATAACAATGCTGGCAAGTTCGGTACGGATAAGTGGATCTGTTTCGAGACCGTAATGCTTCACCATTGCAATAACGCGTGTGATGAGGTTGTTGTCGCCGGCGTTACTGCTGCCGATAGATGCACGCTCGTTCATAAGAGTGGTGAGTGCAACGTTCCAGCCGTTATTTACATCACCCAAACGATGATCGTCTTTGACGCGTACTTCGTTGAAGAAGATTTCGTTGAAGCTTGCGCCACCGGTCATTTGCTTCAATGGACGCACTTCAACGTTTGGATCTTTGAAGTTGATGATGAAAGCAGTGAGACCCTTGTGCTTTGGAAGATCCCAGTCGGTACGGGTCATGATTTCGCCGATGTCTGAGTAATGAGCACCAGTGGTCCACACTTTTTGACCGGTGATGACCCACTCGTCGCCATCTTTGACAGCTTTTGTGGTGAGTGATGCAAGGTCGGAACCTGCGCCAGGCTCAGAGAACAACTGTGATGCAATCATTTCGCCGCGCCATAGTTTGCGAACATACAAATCGCGTGCGGTAGGTGAGCCGTGATCAAGAATGGTGGGTGTCACCATTCCGAGGCTGATAGCAAATGCGCTTTGGTCGGGAACACGGAATGTTGCTTCGAGTTGGTTGTACAAACGATCGAATGCAGGTGCAAGTGCGCGGCCGCCAAAATCTTCTGGTCCGGTGATCCAACCGAAGCCGGCATCGAATTTCTTTTGGCGCCATGCTTTTGCTTCTTCAGCATTGGCTGCTTCTTGTGCGCGATCTTTTTCGCGATAAAAGTTGTCGGAGCCTTCGCCCCATACAAAAGCCTTTTCTACAGGACGACGTTCAGCGTTCGATTCGAGAAAAGCGAGTGCTTCTTTTTCAAACTGTTCGATAGTGATATTGGCCATGGTGTACCCCTTGGTCGGACCCTCACGGGTCGGCAATTGCTTCACCTAGCGTACTTGCCGAACGAATAATGGGCGAAGCCCAGTGGCGGTTGACTAACCTGAGACATATGGGACAACCGGTAGCAGTAGAGCAAAAACCAGGTGGCACTTCCACCATCGTGCGGTTTGAGACCAATCGATCTCTTACGGGTATGGGTCACGAGACTTTCACCAGCGCAGCCGAGGCCAAAGGCCCTCGTCCTGCAGCAGTGATTGCCCGTCGCTTTTTCGAAGCAGGCCATGTGGCTTCCGTGCATGTGTACGGAAATATCATCACCGCATCGCTCGAGCCTGGCGCTTCACAATCTGGCTTGAACGACATTGTTCGCGATCTGTACCAGTACTGGAAACCAGGCATGGTGCCTCCCACGTTGGAAGAGCTTCTTGCGCAAATGCCAGCCGAAGCTGCTCCTGCAGCAGGTGGCGATGCTCCTGCAGCCGTAGCGGGCGAAGACCCACGCGTTCCTGCGCATCTGTTCGAGCGCAGCCGTGCTGCTCGTGCTCGCTGGGCCGCCAAGTAAGGCGTCGGGGTAGGGCCCCGGAAACCATAGAACATATGTTCGCTACGCTGACCATGTGAGTCAGACCACCTTCGATCAATTAGCGGGCATGCGCATTGCTGGGGTGGAAACGGGCGTCCAGTTTGCCGAACGCATGGAAGCACACGTTGCTAGTGGGTTTGGCCCTGTTCCTGTCGCAGCTTCGCTTGCTGGGTTGCTGCCTTCTGGCGGTTTAGAGCGTGGCTATATCTATGGCTGTACTGGCGATGCATCGCTGTCGTTGTTGTTTGCTCTTCTTGCAACTCCCACCACTCTTGGTTCGTGGTGTGCTTTGGTCAACATGCCAAACGCTGGTCTTATGTCTGCGCACGAACACGGCGTGGCATTGCAGCGCTTGGTGTGTGTTGCAGCGCCAAGTTCATCACAGGTGTTATCGCTTGCTCTTGGTGCATTGGTCGACGGAATCGATTTGGTGGCAGTGTCGGCGCCAGCATGCTCGCCAGCCGATGCGCGCCGTATTGCAACACGTGCCAAAGCGCAAGGTGCAGTGGTGTTTGTGTTGGGTAATCCTGGCGGCTTTGTGATCGATGCGTCGTTTCATGCAAGTACTACTCACTGGCAGTTCACTACACACGCACATGGCCGCGTGGTCGATATCAGTGCATCGGGTCGACGTGTGTACGCGCATCGCTCGTGCACTGTGCAATTACCGGGTCTGTCATGACTCGTTCTATTGCGGTGGTATTTCCTCACTGGATGCAACACCACGGTGTGTTGGGTGAAGAACACGCCTTTCGTCGTTTCGAACACGTGGTGCGAGCTGTCACTGCTCTGTCTCCACTTGTCGAGGTGCAAGAAATTGGCACCATGATCATGGCTGCGCGCGGACCTTCTCGGTATTTTGGTGGCGATACAGCGGTGGCGCAGTTGTTGCATCAGGTATGCATCGATGCACGCACCGAATCTGTATTTGGTGTGGGTATTGCCGGTTCACGCTTTGCCGCAATGGCTGCAGCGCATATGGCAGTTTCACGAGAACAACCGTGCGTTATCGATGCCACCATTACCGATGCGTTTATCGCGGCGTTACCTGTTGCTTCTTTATGCCGTGTGGGTGGCATCAGTGTCGACACAGTCGATCTGTTTGAACGTTTAGGCCTTCGTACATGTGGCGCAACATTGGCAGTTGGTGAATCTGCACTCATCGATCGTTTCGGTATCGAAGGCCAACGTGTGTATCACTTGGTATCGGGCGGCGAGGTGCGCCATCTTGCTCCTGGTGCGCCTCCGTCCGACTTTGCACGCACGGTGGATTTTGATTTTCCTTTGGCACACGCTTCTCATGTTGCATCTGCCGCCCGTGACACCATCGATGAAATGGTCGATGCCATTACGGGTCATGGTCAGCAGTGTGTGCGGCTGCTCATTACGTGCCATACCGATCATGCCGAAACAACTAGTCGTATTTGGGGCGAGCCACGTGGATTCTCTGCAGGTGTTGTTGCGCAACGTTTGTTGTATCAACTCGATGGTTGGTTAACCGATTCAACAGCAGACCCCGATGCGCCAACCAGTGGGGTAGTGCGCGTTGAATTCGTTCCTCTGGAAAGTCGCGAAGTGTTGGTCACCCAACCGTTGTTATGGGGTGGTAGTCAGGAAAATACCGAACGTGCAGCGCGTGCAGCAGCGATGGCTATGGCTGTGAACGATGCAGTGCAAGTTACGGTGCCGCGATGGGAAGGTGGTCGCGATGTTGCCACGGTGTATTCACGTGTGCCGTTGTCGCTTGTCGACATCACTAATCCCGACGCCAGCGAACAACGAGTGCTTACAGGTGATGGCGTTGCGCGTCACTGGACCGGTTCTGTGCCGTCTCCTTCGCCGGCTTCTATTGCTCCCACGCCGCCGCCGATTCGTGTTGTTACTGCTCTTGGTGCCGAAGTAGGTGTGACGGGACGCCACGAACTCAATGCTGTGCCGGCGCAGGTGCACGTAGGTAATCAGCAGTATCAGGTGTTGCGTGTTGCAGGGCCATGGCCCCTTGAAGAGCGCTGGTGGGATCCACGTCGTGCGCGTCGGCAAGTGCGTATGCAGTTGTTAGTGCGTCACGCAAAGCGTGGTGTTGGTGTTTTTCTTGTGGGTCTCGAACATCACCAGTGGACACTGCTTGCTCGGTACGACTAACTGCTGGTTTAGTGTGCATATATGGCCGTACATCGCGATGCGCAACACTGGTGCACACTTGTTGGGGCTCGTACTCCCATCGATCAGCGCGAACAAGAATCGATAACGCAATTTCTTTCTCTGGCTCCCGTTCTTGTAGATCCGTTTAGTGAAACTGCTGATGCAGTGCACATCACAGCGTCGGCCATTGTGGTGAGTGATGCCGGAGACAAAGTGGCATTGCATTTACATAAACGTCTCAACATGTGGCTACAACCTGGTGGGCATATTGAGCAGGGCGAAAGCGCAGCGCAAGGTGCTTTGCGTGAAGCCGAAGAAGAAACTGGTTTACCTGTACGTCACGAAGTGGACGGCGGATTATTTGTGCATGTCGATGTGCACCCAGGTCCGAAGGGTCATACACATCTCGATCTGCGCTATGTGGTGCGCGCCCCCGACGTGGCACCGGCGCCAGCAGAAGGCGAGAGCCAGCAGGTGCAGTGGTTTACGTGGCACGAGGCATTCGCTATTGCCGATGTGGGCCTGCTCGGTGGTTTACAGGCAACCAAAGCCTTACTGGGCTTGTAAGTACCCTTTTCTATACGAACATATGTTCGTATAGAATCAGACGGTGTCATACGCCGAATTGCATTGTGCTTCTCAGTTTTCTTTTCTCGAGGGAGGCGCGCATCCCGACGAATTAGCAGAGGTCGCGGCTGCACTCGGGCTAACTGGTCTCGCCATCACCGATCGCAATGGATTGTACGGAGTGGTGCGTTTTGCTGAAGCAGCACGTGCAGTGAGTTTGCCCACCATCTTTGGTGTGTCTCTCGATTGTGCAGGTGGCGATGTGGTTCTGTTGTCGCGTGGACCAGCGGGGTATGCACACATGGCACGTGCCATTAGCGAAGGTCAACTTGCAGGCAGCAAAGGCGCACCAGTTTTTTCTTTTGCTTCTGTTGGTGCAACGGTGCGTGATCAGTGCATTGTGCTTACGGGCGGGCGTACAAGTGCGGTGGTGAGTGCTTTGGTGCAATATGGGCCAGCTGAAGCAGAAAAAGTGCTGCGTTCATTGATTGAACATTTTGGTCATCGCAACGTGTTGGTCGAACTATGGGATCACGGTGATCCCATCGACGCAGTACGTAACGATCAGTTGGTGCAACTAGCCGCCATGCTCGAGCTTGAATGTGTGGCCAGCAACAACGTTATGTATGCGGTGCCTGCACAACATCGTTTAGCCACTGCATTGGCTGCAGTACGTAATCGGTGTGGTCTCGACAGTATCGATCATGTTCTTCCCCCTGCGGCTACGGCCTATTTGCGGTCGCCGGCCGAACAGCAACGACGCTTTGCGCGGTATCCCGGCGTAGTTGATCGCACCGTCTCTTTGGCATACGACATTGCTTTCGATTTATCGCTCGTGGCGCCAAAACTTCCACCATTTCCGTGTCCCGATGGACATACCGAAATGTCGTACTTGCGTTCATTGGTGGCACAAGGTGCGTTGCATCGGTATGGCGAACAACCAGCAGAATCTGGCGAAGATTTGTCGTTACGTGCGCGTGCGTGGCGCACCATTAATCACGAACTCGACATTATTGAAACACTGGGGTTTGCTGGTTACTTCTTGGTGGTGTGGGACATTGTGCGCTTTTGTAATGAGCGTGGCATTTTGTGCCAGGGGCGTGGCAGTGCCGCAAACAGTGCGGTGTGTTTTTCTTTGGGTATTACCAAAGCCGATGCAGTGTCGCTTGGGTTGTTATTTGAACGATTTTTATCACCCGAACGCGACGGTCCACCCGACATCGATATCGATATCGAAAGTGGGCGACGTGAAGAAGTGATTCAGTATGTATATGCACGCCATGGGCGACACCATGCCGCGCAAGTTGCCAATGTCATTACGTATCGATCACGTTCTGCTGTGCGTGATATGGCTCGGGCATTAGGGCATAACGTAGGCAAGCAAGATTCATGGAGCAAACAAGTTGATGCGTGGGGCACTATTGCAATTACCGCCGCACAACGAGATCACGATATTCCACCTCTCGTGCTCGAAATGGCGGCCGAGGTCGAACATATGCCTCGGCACTTAGGTATTCATTCGGGTGGCATGGTTATGTGTGACCGTCCCATTATCGAAGTGTGTCCTGTGGAATGGGGACGCATGGCTAATCGCAGTGTGTTGCAATGGGATAAAGACGATTGCGCCGCTGCCGGATTAGTGAAATTCGATCTACTTGGTCTTGGAATGTTGTCGGCCTTGTCGAATGCGGTGTCGCTCGTAGCCGAACACCGCGGATACGAACTTGATCTCGCCACTATTCCGCAAGAAGACGATGTGTACGCCATGTTGTGCAGGGCAGACACGGTGGGTGTATTTCAAGTGGAGTCGCGCGCACAAATGTCTACGTTGCCTCGACTGAAACCTCGTCGTTTTTACGATCTAGTAGTAGAGATCGCACTCATTCGTCCCGGCCCCATTCAGGGTGGGTCCGTGCATCCATACATTCGTCGACGTAACGGATTGGAACCCATCACGTATTTGCACCCACTGTTAGAAAATTCTCTCGGCAAAACACTTGGTGTTCCTTTGTTTCAAGAACAGCTGATGCAAATGGCAATCGATGTTGCGGGGTTCACTGCGTCTGAAGCAGATCAATTGCGCCAGGCCATGGGATCTAAGCGATCACATGCACGAATGGAGCGTCTCAGAGCGCGACTGTATTTAGGGATGGCTGAACGTGGTATTCCCGATGACATTGCCGACGAAATATTTATGAAGATGGCCGCATTTGCTAGCTACGGATTTCCCGAAAGTCATTCGGTGAGTTTTGCGTACTTGGTGTATTCATCGTCGTATATCAAGTTGCATGAACCTGCAATTTTCTGTGCGTCGTTGCTCAATGCACAGCCCATGGGTTTTTGGTCGCCACATACGTTGGTGCAAGATGCACGTAGGCACGGAGTTGTGGTGCGCACTCCCGATATCAACGCATCTAGTCACATTGCAACACTCGAAGTATGTGCCGAATCGGAAACGGGTTTGGCAGTGCGGTTGGGCATTGGTTCTGTACGAGGAATCGGCACCGAACTTGCTCGCGATATTGCACTGCATCGGCCATACGCATCTATTGAAGAACTAGTCACACGAGTTCCCGCGATCTCGCGCAAACAAGTAGAGGCGTTGGCTACATCGGGGGCGTTCAGTACAAGTTTTGGTGACGACCGTCGACACGCACTCTGGGAAGCGGGAGCGTATGGCAATGGTGCTGTTGCGCATCTCGACACGGTGATGGGTCTGAACTCTCGCCCCACATTGCCTGGCATGGAACCAGTGGAAGAAGCCATTGCCGATTTGTGGGCAACGGGCATCTCGCCCGATGGACACCCCACCATATTTTTGCGTGAGCAGCTCGCTGCAAAGGGAGTAAAAACTGCTGAGCAACTTGTCGACGTACCCGACAAGGAACGTGTACTGGTAGCGGGCATCGTTACGCACCGACAGCGTCCTATGAGTGCAAAGGGTGCAACTTTTATCAGTTTGGAAGACGAATCAGGGCTCATCAATGTGGTGTGTTCAAAAGGGTGTTGGGCGCGGTATCGCTCGGTAGCGCGTGATGCCTCGGCACTGTTGGTGCGGGGTCGTGTGGAATGTGCAAGTGGCGTGATCAATATCGTGGCCGAACAATTGCTGCCGCTTTTTGCGCCAGCCAGTATTCCGAGTCGTGATTTTCGTTAGCTCGTTTGGCTAATCACAAAAGGTGTTGTTGGCACGCCGTGCTGCACGATGTGATGAAGATGCTCGGCAATAGAGGGAGGAGCAAAGTGATCGCTGCCCACATATGAGGCGATTTCATCGATAGTCCACCATTTATGTTCGTGAAGATTCTCAGCAAGCAGTTGTTCGGCACTGAAATGAGGCGCTGGTTCGAATCGGTGAGTACGAACGAGGTACACCGTTTCTGTTTGACCAGCCCACTCGGTGCCACCGGAATCGACAAGGGTGAAGAAATGAGTGCGCTCCCACACAGGTGCACCAATGGAAGCCCCCACAAGTCCGGTTTCTTCGGCTAGTTCGCGATGTAACGCAGTGATGTGATCTTCGCCTAGATCGATACCGCCACCAGGTAACACCCAGAACGCGCCGTTATCAAAAACTAAACGCACCATCAGAACATGGTTGTCTTCGTCGATAACAAGTCCGCGCACAGCGGGCCGCAACGGCAACGCTCGCGTCATTCGTTTGGTGTTTCTCCGAGACCGTCGTTAAACATGCGGTAGGTCTCGTAGATGTCTTTGCATTTTTGACACATGGGAACTTGCTTCGGGTCTCGCGACGGCACCCACACATGGCCACACAATGCTTCGATAGGAGTGCCGTTGATACGTGCTTCCAGCACTTTGGCAGCTGCATTTTCGCCTGGCTCGGTTTTCACAATGTGGGCAACAACAGGCTCGCCAGTTTCGGGCACCATTTTGGTGTCGGGCTGTGACTCGACGGGGCGTGTCTTGAGCGGGGTTGCCATGACCACTAGTCAATCATGCAAATGGGTTGTCGTACACTGTTTGCGCGATGGCGATATTGGTAGACGACAGCAGATGGTGGTTTAAAGATCGTTTGTGGTGT
>WLEX01000037.1 GCA_009704065.1 Actinomycetota bacterium | reverse complement strand
ACTTCGGCGCATCAGGTGAAGCGCGGAATGGATCATGCCGAACTGATTGCTCGACATGTTGCCGCAAGTAACGGAATTCGTGCGGTCAAGCTATTGCGTCGAGTCAGTGCTATTTCGCAAACTGGTGCCTCAAGAAATATTCGGCTGATGGGTCCGGAGTTTGTATCGAAACCGCTTCGGCGACATCGCAATGTTTTGGTCATCGATGATGTGGTGACCACCGGAGCAACATTTCGTGCCGCTGCTCAAGCATTAGTAAATGCTGGCGCATCATCGGTTGCCTGTATTGCGCCATCGCGCACGATGTAATTGGCTACAACAAGTTGGTGAGTGCGCGCGCCTTGGCAATAGCACCTGAAGAATCTTCTTCCACGTGTACTCCGTGCATACCTAATGCATTTGCGGCATGAACATTTGCCTCTAGGTCGTCGAGAAAAGCGGTGCGGGTAGCGGTGGCTTTCAGGCGAGCCATGGTGAGCTCATAAATTGCTGGGTTTGGTTTACGCATGCCAACTTCGTGGCTATCAACGATGGTGTCGAACACGCTTGCAAAGTCCATAAGCGGCCACCACCATTCGCGGAACTCGAGAACATTGTTCGTGAGAATGCCGATAGGGATTCCCGCAGATTTCAGGTCGTGGATGAACGCAACCATGTTGTCGTTGAGTTGAAAGGTAAATGGTGAATTCGATGTTGTGGGCGCAGGTTCAGGGGGAACTGTCGCCACAATGCCTGCTGCATCGAGCTTCTCTTTCGTGATGGCACGGCATTCGGCAAAGGTGATCTCTCCACGTTCGACCCTGTGCCATTGATGATCGGTATCGAGATGATGGGGTCCCATCACAATCTCGGCAACCACAGCTGGGTCGTGGTCGGGGTAGCGGCGAGTGAAGTCGCGTGGCCCACCATTTTTCATAATGACCCCACCGAGGTCGAAAATGACGGTGTCAACGGCTCTGGAGGTCATAAGAGTCCATTCTTGCCAAGTTCTTACAGAGAGAGCGAACTGGGTCGGACAAGGCTCGCAGGTAGGCTCGGACACTGCATGAAAGTTCTTGATCGCGTCCTTCGAGCCGGTGATGGCAAGCGGGTCAAAGCCCTCCAGGGTCTTGTCCCCGACATCAACGCTCTCGCCCCGGCAATGGCCGCCCTCTCAGACGATGCTCTGCGCGGCAAGACTGCCGAGTTCCGCGCCCGTCTCGATCGTGGAGAAGATCTCGACGATTTGTTGCTTGAAGCGTTTGCGGTCATGCGCGAGGCATCAGGGCGAGTCATTGGTCAACGTCACTTCGATGTACAGCTCATGGGTGGCGCTGCTTTGCACTTTGGTTGGGTAGCCGAAATGAAGACCGGTGAAGGAAAGACCTTGGTGTCTACTTTGCCTGCGTATCTCAATGGTTTGTCGGGCAAGGGTGTGCACGTCATCACCGTGAACGATTACTTGGCTCGATTCCATGCCGAGTGGATGGGTCGCATTCATCAGTTCATGGGTCTGAACGTTGGACTCATTATTCCTGGACAACGCGACACGCCAGCAGAAAAACGTCTTGATTACGCATGTGACATTACGTATGGCACGAACAACGAATTTGGTTTCGATTATTTGCGCGACAATATGGCGGGCACGTTGGCCGACAAAGTACAACGAGGGCACAACTTCGCCATTGTCGACGAAGTTGACAGCATCCTGATCGACGAAGCCCGTACACCACTTATTATTTCTGGCCGTATTGCCGATGCAGCTGCCATGTATTACAAATTCGCATCCATCGTTCGCACATTGGAGCGCGAGGCAGATTACGAAGTAGAAGAAGACAAGCGCATCGTTGTTCCTACGGAAGCCGGAATTGAAAAGGTTGAGAAAGAACTAGGCCTCGACAACTTGTACGACGCTGTTCAGCAAAACCTTGTGCACCAATTGGCTGTAGCGCTTCGAGCCAAAGAGCTCTACCGACGCGACAAGGATTACATCGTCGATAGTGGCGAAGTCAAGATTGTCGACGAATTCACAGGGCGTATTCTTGAAGGCCGTCGCTGGAGTGAAGGTATTCACCAAGCAGTAGAAGCCAAAGAAGGACTTCGTATTAACGAAGAAAACCAAACGCTGGCAACAATTACTTTGCAAAACTACTTCCGCATGTACGACAAGTTGGCGGGTATGACTGGTACTGCGCAAACCGAAGCTGCTGAATTGGTGAACACCTACGAACTGCAGGTTGTTCCTATTCCCACCAACCGCAATGTTGTTCGAAATGATGAAGCCGACCTTATTTATAAGAGTGAAGTCTCCAAGTTCCAGGCAGTCATCGACGACATCACCGAACGTCACGAAAAGGGCCAGCCAATCTTGGTGGGAACAATCAGTGTCGAAAAGAGCGAGTATTTATCGCGTGAGCTCACCAAGCGTGGGATCCGTCACGAGGTACTGAACGCAAAGCAGCACACTCGCGAGGCACAGATTGTGGCTCAGGCTGGTCGTCTCGGAGCTGTCACTGTTGCCACCAACATGGCAGGCCGAGGCGTCGACATTTTGCTTGGCGGCAACCCTGAACTTCTTGCTCGTCAACAAGTACTGGCAGAAGGTGTCGATCCCGATGTAATGGTCGATGAGTTTGCTTTGCCAATGCCGCTCGATCAGATGTCCGATGAATTCCGTGCCGCACGCATTTCTGCTCTTGCCCGTTACGACGAGTTGTTACCTATTCATAAGCAGCAATGTTCCGAAGAAGGCGACAAGGTCCGTGCGATTGGCGGTTTGTATGTTCTTGGTACCGAACGTCACGACAGTCGCCGTATTGACAACCAGCTGCGTGGACGTGCAGGTCGACAGGGAGATCCGGGCGCAAGTCGTTTCTATCTCAGTCTTGAAGACGAGTTAATGCGACTGTTTGCAACAGGTGCACTGAGTTGGGTTATGGGCCGCGCCCTTCCCGACAATGAGGCAATTGAAGCCAAGATGGTCACCAAAGCCATTGAACGTGCCCAGAGCACTGTTGAACAACGCAATGGTGAAGTGCGCAAGAACGTTCTCAAATACGACGAAGTAATGAACGAGCAGCGCAAGGTTATTTACATGCGTCGCGATCAGATTCTTTCTGGCGCCGATCTCAAAGTTGCTGCACTCGAATACCTCGCTGAAGCCGTTGATTCACTCATTGAGACACATTGTGTTTCTGAGGCAAGCG
Source organism: Actinomycetota bacterium (assembly GCA_009704065.1). GTDB lineage: Bacteria > Actinomycetota > Acidimicrobiia > Acidimicrobiales > Ilumatobacteraceae > UBA2093. The sequence goes on along the minus strand of WLEX01000037.1, from coordinate 5,529 downwards.
ATGAGTGGGATGTCGATGGTCTCGCGCTCGAACTTGGTAGTTATTGGCCCGCTGCCGTTACTGCAGATCACATCGAGCAATGCTCCAGCACCGATGCCGTCTACGACCTAGTGATGGCCGATGCCAATGCGCATTATCAGCGCCGCGAACAAGAACTTGGAGCCGAGCAATTGCGCGAGATTGAGCGCCAAGTGATGCTCAGCATTATCGATCAACGTTGGCGTGAACATCTTGAAGAGATGGACTATTTGCAAGAGGGCATCAACCTACGTGCAATGGGACAAAAAGATCCGCTTACCGAATGGCAGCGTGAAGGCTTTGAAATGTTCGGTCACATGATGACCGGCATCGCCCAAGATTTTGTTCGCTACATCATGCATGTACAAGTTGTGCAAGACGAAGCTCCTGCTATTCAGGTACAGAATCTCACTGAGACCAGCAGCGATAACGTCAGCGAAGGCGGCTTCACTACTGCGGCTCGTGCAAGTTCCGATATCGACCCAGCATTGTTGGCGCCGGCTGAGGACGAGGTACGTAAGCCCGTGGTACGCGATGCAAGCGATTGGTCGACCACTCCCCGTAATGCGCCATGCCCTTGCGGTTCTGGCAAGAAGTACAAGGTCTGTCACGGCGCTGCCGCCTGACTGCCTGTACACGAGTAGGAACAACCATGCGTGACTTCACCTCCGACCTTCGGGAATTGTCTCAGCGTTTAGCTGAGTCGCACCAGTACCTACATATCGATCAAACACGTGCACGTATCACTGAGTTAGAGATAGAAGTATCTCGACCAGACCTGTGGGATGATCAAAACTTAGCCAAGCAAGTAAATGCCGAGTACTCAAACTTGCGTGGAGACCTCGATGCATATATGTCGATGAGTAGTGAAATTGAAGATCTTGAAGTGCTGCATGAACTTGCTCGCGAGGTAGATGATGCGACGCAAGAGAGCGAGATCGAAGCGGGCATTAAGAAAGTTGCAGCAGCCCTTGGTGTTTTGGAAATGCGCAGTTTGTTCACTGGCGAGCACGATGTGAACGATGTGATCGTGCAAATCAATGCCAAAGATGGTGGTGTCGATGCACAAGATTGGGCCGAACTGTTGTTGCGTATGTATACGCGGTGGGCTGAACAAAAAGGTTTCGACATTGAGATCAACGATGTGAGTCCGGGGACGGAAGCAGGCATCATGTCTGCTGAGTTCACCATTAAGGGTCGCTACGCCTACGGCTTTATGACTTCAGAGCGCGGAACACACCGATTAGTGCGCATCAGCCCATTCGACAACCAAGGTCGCCGGCAGACGAGTTTTGCAAGTGTGCAGGTGTGGCCAATGATGGATGCCCCTGACCTTGAAGTAAACGAATCAGAGATCCGCATGGAGGTGTTTCGTGCATCGGGAGCTGGTGGCCAGCATGTCAACAAGACCTCGTCTGCAGTGCGATTGATCCATGAACCAACCGGTGCAGTGGCGTCCAGCCAAGAAGAACGTAGCCAGTTACAAAACCGTGAAAAGGCACTCACGCGTTTGAAGGCCATGATCGTGGCCAAGATAGAAGAAGAACATCAGGCCGAAAAAGATCGCATCGCCGGCAAGCCAGCCCAGGTGGGGTGGGGTAGCCAGATCCGTTCGTACGTCTTGCAGCCTTATCAAATGGTCAAAGACATACGCACCGAAGTCGAATCGGGCAACGTGGCGTCAGTTCTCGACGGAGATCTCGATTCCTTCATGGAGGGGTTCCTGCGGTGGCGCAGGAGCCAGGCAGAGTAAGCCCCATAAGGCTTTGGCGACCGCCCTCGGCTTTGGGGGTGGCGTTGCTAGGTTGTGTTCCTTCATGATTCGTCTCGAAAATGTCTCCAAAATGTATGGCTCCGATCAGCCCGCTGTTCGTGATGCAACGTTCGATGTCCCCAAGGGCGAGTTCGTCTTTCTTGTAGGACCGTCAGGTTCGGGTAAATCCACTTTGTTACGCCTCATGAACCGCCAGGAGCGTCCTGAACGGGGCAATGTGTGGGTTGCGGGTCGCAATATCAACGAAATGGCCAATAGCCAGATTCCGTATCTTCGTCGCACGATGGGCAACGTGTTCCAGGACTACAAGCTTCTTCCCAACAAGTCTGTATTTGAAAATGTGGCATTCGCGCTTGAAGTTATTGGCAAGCCTCGTCACATTATTGGGCAACAAGTTCCACAGGTTCTCGACCTAGTGGGACTCGCAGGAAAAGAAGATCGACTTCCACACCAATTGTCGGGCGGTGAGCAACAGCGTGTATCTATTGCGCGCGCCTTCGTGAATCGTCCATTGATTTTGTTAGCAGACGAGCCCACCGGAAACCTCGACCCAGCAACAGGCGAAGGAATCATGTCGTTGCTCGATGCCATCAATCGCACCGGCACCACCGTGGTGATGGCAACACACGACCATCGCGTAGTGAATGCCATGCGTCGGCGAGTGATTCAGCTCGACCGTGGAGTAATTGTGCGTGACCAAGAGCGTGGGGTGTACGAATGATTCAGCGTATTTCATATGCATTTCGCGAAACATATGCAAGCTTTCGCCGCAACATCACATTGTCTGTTGCTGCAGTAATCACCTCTGCTGTATCGCTACTTTTAGTAGGCGCAACATTCCTCATGCAGCGTGCTTTCGACAACTTGTTGGTGCAGTGGCGTGGAGATGTGGGAATGATCGTCTTTGTACGACCCGATGTAACACCCGAAGCACTTACTTTCATTGAGCAAAATCTCAAATCGCAGCCGAACGTCATCGATGTTCCCAAAATCAAGTATCTCGATAAGACTGGAAGTTTCGAGGAAGCAAAACGGGTGTTTGCTGGTGATGCAACCACGTTGAGCCTTTTGTCGATCGACACCATTCCTTCGCAATTCAAGGTGGTGCCTAAAACCACCGACCCTGAATTAGTACGCAGTTTGGCTGCTCAATACCGCTCGTTGCCTGGCGTTGCCGGTGTATCGCTCGCAGAAGATGAATTCGATGTGATTTCCACATTGTCGGGATTTGTTCGAACAGTCACGATTGCAATGTCGCTAGTGCTTTTGTCGGTCGCAGTCATCCTTATTTGGAACACCATCCGTACTGCAATTTTTGCGCGTCGTCGTGAAATTGAAGTCATGAAGCTTGTGGGTGCCACCGACTGGTTTATTCGAGTGCCGTTCATCATGGAGGGTCTCATCCAGGGCCTTCTCGGTGCCATGGTGTCGTGTCTTGGTCTCTGGGGCCTGAACAGCGCCTGGACATCGGGCGTTGCGGGCTTTAAGGCAGGAACCGGCGTGAGTTCACTTGTAGTGCCAGATTCGTATTTGAACGGCGTCATGATTGCGTTGCTCATCATTGGCGCAACAGCTGGTGGCGTTGGCTCTGGAGTTGCCTCCAGCAAGTTCCTCGACGTCTAACCCAATCGTTATAGATCTGTTCCTTGTTACTAAGGTCGGTCTATGGATTTTCAAGACATTCTCTACGACGTCTCCGAGGGCATCGCAACTATTACGTTGAATCGTCCCGACAAACTCAATGCGTTTACTGGGCGCATGATGCACGAAATCATTGCAGCTCTCGATATCACTGATGCAGACGATGAAGTGAAGGCAGTCATCTTTACTGGTGCAGGACGTGCGTTTTGTGCCGGAGCCGACCTTTCTTCAGGTGGGGAAACTTTTGCCAAAGGTGGCAGCGATGTGCAAACAAAGCAGGGCGTACCTCGTGATGGGGGTGGCTTGGTGTCGCTTCGTATTTTCGCCAGTAAGAAACCGGTCATCGGTGTCATTAATGGTGCTGCAGTAGGTGTGGGTGTCACCATGACATTGCCCATGGACTTCCGTCTCGCCAGCGATACAGCAAAGTTTGGTTTTGTTTTTGCGAAGCGCGGCATTATTCCCGAAGCATGCTCGTCGTATTTCTTGCCCCGTCTTGTAGGGATCTCGCAGGCAACAGAGTGGGTGTATACAGGTCGTGTCTTTGGTGCTGAGGAAGCTTTGGCTGGTGGGTTAGTTCGCAGTGTGCATTCTGGCGAGGATCTCATGGCCGTAGCACGCGGTATCGCTCGTGAAATTGCCGACAACACGGCTCCAGTTTCTGTTGCTATGTCTCGCCGTATGTTGTGGCAGATGCTCGGAGCATCCCATCCTATGGAAGCGCACCGTGCTGACTCTCGTGGCATTCAGCAACGCGGTCGCAGTGCGGACTCGAAAGAGGGAGTCGTCAGTTTCCTCGAGAAGCGGCCTGCAAATTATCCCGACAAAGTGTCTGATGGCCTGCCCGACATCTTTCCGCAATGGGAAGAGCCTGAGTTCTTCTAGAGCATGTCTCACGTCGACGAACAACGGTCACTGTACGAAATAGCTGGAGCACAATTCTTTATCGATCTTGTCGATGTCTTTTACGACGAACTAGAAACCGATTCGATATTGATCTCGTTATACCCCGAAGGAAATGAGACCACGGCAGCTCGCCATCGACTCGCATTGTTTCTCATTCAGTACTGGGGTGGCCCCACTACCTATATGGATGAACGTGGTCATCCACGGCTTCGCATGCGACATAATCCTTTTGCAATTTCTGCACTCGAGCGTGACCACTGGTTGATGCATATGGCAACGGCAATCGAACGCACACTTCCTTCGGTACAAGAAGGCGACCGCGAGCATGTCACTGCGGAACTTGCGAATTACTTTGTGAACGCTGCAGAGGCGATGCGAAACCGCTAACTATTTCTGTGCGTTATCGGGACCAAGCGCATACATTGCAATCGCAGCCGCGGCGCCCACGTTGAGCGAATCGATGTCGCCATACATAGGAATTCTCGCGACTACAGACGAGGAAGCCATTGTGTCTGTTCGTAAACCGTCACGTTCACTGCCAAACATGAGAGCCATTTTTTGTTGCACAGAGTATGCAATGTCCGACACTTTCACAGCGTTGGAATCCGGTGTGAGAGCCACTGTCATGTAATTATGTTGCTGCAATAAATCATTTACATTGTCATCTCGCGAGAGACGTGCAAATGGCATCGACAAACCCGAACCCATGGAAACTCTCAAGGCGCGGCGGGCCAAAGGGTCTGCACTGCCAGGAGCCAAAAGAATGCCATCCCAGCCAAGTGCAGCAGCGCTTCGCACTATTGCACCAAGATTCGTGGGGTTGTCGATATCTTCAGCAACCACAAGGCGTGATGCGGATGCCAGTAACTCATGTGGTGCTAAAAGGGCTGGTCGACGAAATAGGCCAGTCGCACGAAGTGGTACGCCTAGGCCAGTGACTTCTCCACGTATTTCCTCTGAAGCAATGAAAATGTCTACTGACTCATCGATTAGTGCTGCCAGTGCAGAGCCAGTAGCGCTTTCACATAGCAACGACACCGCGTGATAACGCATGTCTATTGCACGTTGCACCACAAGGTCACCTTCTGCAATGAACAGACCGGCTCCTACTGCATCGAGACGATCTAGCTTGCTGGCTAACTGTCGATCACGCCACCGAAATGCATCGAGCCGCGGATCAGCAGCACTGT
>WLEX01000036.1 GCA_009704065.1 Actinomycetota bacterium | reverse complement strand
CATCAGGACACTTTGAAATCAAACTTCTGCTAACGGCACTCACCATTGGATCAGGGTTTGTTGGCGGTGAAGTGATTCCGCTGTTTGTAATGGGAGCACTCGCAGGTGCGACCTTTGCCAATGAGATTGGAGCAAATGTTGCAGTGTTTGCGATGGTTGGTTCCGTTGCAGTTCTTGCCGGAGCTGCCAACACCCCCCTTGCATGTGCACTCTTAGGAATTGAACTCTTTGGTGGAAACGGAGCGATTCTGTTTGCCGTTGCTTGTGTTGCTGCATACGCAACCAGCGGCCACACCGGGATCTATAACGCGCAAAAAGTTTCAGCCCATAAGTCGGGCGAAGTAACTAGTTAGCTATCGAGTTTTTGGCGATTGCCAAATGCGCGACCCAACGTAACTTCGTCGGCGAATTCAATATCGCCGCCAACGGGCAGTCCACTTGCTAATCGCGTTACGTTGACGCCCAGCGGATTCAGTAAACGTGCCAAATACATGGCAGTTACGTCGCCCTCTGTGTTGTTGCTAGTGCACACCACAACTTCTTCAACATTCTCGGGGCGAATTCGTGTGATCAGCTCGCGAACTTTCAGATGCTCTGGGTTCACGCCCTGTAACGGATCGATCAAGCCCAGCAGCACGTGATACCGGCCGCGAAATTCACCTGTGCGCTCAATGGCAACCACATCGCGTGAATCTTCAACAACACACACAATGCTGCTATCTCGTTTTGTGTCGGAACAGATGTTGCACAGTTCTGCATCGGCCAAGTTGAAGCATCGTTCGCAAAAACGAACACGTTGTTTTGCATCAACTAATGCATTTGCAAGACGCGTGACATCTTCGGTGTCACCTTTGATGAGGTGCAACGCTAATCGCTGTGCACTACGGGGACCAATGCCGGGCAATCGGCCTAATTCGTCGATGAGTAGTTGCACTGGTGGCGTATATGGCGATGCCACAAATTACTTCTTACCGCGTGGTGACTTTGGTGCAACAGGTGTGTTGTCGTCACTTTCATCATCGATGATGCTTCCGCCCGGGAATGAACTAGTGAGCGCATCGAGAAATGGATCGACTGCATCATGAACTGCAGTTGTTTCGTTCATATCGATTTCTGCGAAAGGATCATTTGCGACCTCTTCCACAATGTTGGCTGGCTCTGCAATAACAGGACGACTCATCCCACCTGGTGCAGTGGGATCTGCTTGTACCAATGTAAGTGCGAATGTAGTTCCACACACTTGTTTCATTGCAGCCACCACATTGGGTAACTGTTCTTTTGCACGCGCCATCGGTGTGTTGTTAGGAAGACGAAGAACAACTTTTTTGCCATCAACCGATTCCACCACCGCAGGCTTGAACATTGCCTTCGCAAGGCCTTTCATCGCATCAGTAATTTGTGGCCATACCTGTGCCGGATCTACCGCAGTTGCTTCTGCAGGAGTCGGTACTGCAGGTGCTACTCCTCCTGCGACGGCGACTGAAGAAACTTCCGCCTTCGGCGTCAATGTTTCTTCAGCACCATCTCCGTCGGAAGCACCTGCAACAACTTCGGAAACTCCGCCACTGGTCTGAGTTGTTGGAGCCGTCGTAGGAGGAGTAGTACCTGCAGGGGCGGGAGCGCCTGCGCCTGCAGTTGCAAGCCCACCGATTTTGGCGCGACCTGTTGCGGGATTAACCGGCGCAGGAGGAACTGCAGCAGCAATTCCGTTTGTACGAAGATTCTTTACTGCTTCTTCTAGTTGGGAAATACGAACAAGAAGATTTTCGTTGCTGTCGTCGAATGCAGGTGATGCAAGTTGCACCACGGCAACTTCGAGCAACAACCGTGCATCGGGAGCATGACGCATTTCCACCATGGTGCTGCCCAAGGTTTCCATGACGCGCACAATGCGTTGTACACCCATGTCACGTGCGTAGGTAGTGAGCTCTGCCACTCGCGCAGCAGGCAGTTGAACAAGTTCCGGTGACATGATCGACAAGAAACAATCACGCATGGTGCGCACAACATCTTCAGCGTATGTATGTGGATCTCGACCTTGTTGCATTGCGCGCGCAACTGCAGCCAACGCGCCGCCATGATCACGATTAATTATTGCGACGACAATCTCTTCGGTGTACGACGCTTCCTCTGGGTCGCCACCACCAGATACAACAATTTCAAGTGCAGACAATGTGTCACGAGCACTGCCGCCACCTTGTCGCAACACTTGCTCAATTGCATCGTCGTCGACATTGAGGTTCGCTTCTGCGATGACATAGCGAACGTACTTATCGAGTTCGGCAATAGGCAATAAATGAAACTGCAAGTGCTGAACACGGCTGCGAATAGTTTCGGAAACTTTTTGAGGATCGGTGGTGGCAAGCACGAACACCACTTGCTCGGGCGGCTCTTCGAGAGTTTTCAGTAATGCAGCCTCTGCTCCACGAGTAAGCATGTGAACTTCGTCGAGAATAAACACTCGGTGACGACCTGGACTGGTGAGAGCCGCTGCTTCGATAATGTCGCGAATTTCTTGAACGCCGTTGTTGCTTGCCGCGTCTAGCTCGAGAACGTCGTAGCTAGTGCCAGCTTCCACTGCCTTGCACGAATCGCACACACAGCACGGTTCACCGTCGACAGGGTTTTCACAGTTAAGAACTTTGGCCAAAATACGGGCTGTGGTGGTCTTGCCGGTACCCCTCGGGCCAGAGAACAAATAGGCCTGGCCTTCGCGATTATTGATGACCGCATTGCGTAGGGCACGGACAATATGGTCCTGTCCGTACAGCTCAGAGAACTTCCGAGGTCGGAATCGTCGGTACAGGGACTGTGTTGCCATCGGTTCGACCCTACCAATGAGGTGCATCGTGGGGCTGTGTGTGTAAGTCTGAGACACCTAATGGAGCCGATTCTTGGCTACCGTTTTCATAACTCATGCGTCGTCTCTTCACCTTCTTTATTGCGCTCATCGGCGCCATGGCTCTCTCGGCCGCCCCGGCCAGTGCTGCGGGTGACAACACCATTTCCTCTTCGAGCCCAACGGCTGGGGAAGTGGTCACGGTTGCCCCCACCCAGTTGCAGTTGAGGTTCACCTTGCCTGTTGGCGGCGCAGATGCCGTAGCAAAAATGGGGCTTTCACTCGCTTGTGAGTCAAAACTCACCAATTTGGGCCCTCCGGTCTTGGCCGCTGATGGGCTGACCATCTCGTCGCCCCTCACACAGATCTTGTCGAATGGCAACTGCGTGGTGAATTGGTCTCTTCCCGATGGAAGTGTCGGCACCTATTCCTTCCAGTCGAATGCCCAGGTCACCACCACCGTGGCAACCACCGTGGCCCCCGGCGAACCGACTCCTTCCACCCTGCCCGACGGCACCGTCGTCACGGAGAACGCACCTCGTTTAGGTGGGCCCATCGGCCTCATGCGATGGATCGCGTTTTTCATGGTGAGTGCCCTCTTCGGTGGTCTCATCTTTATCAAGCGCGCATGGCCTGAAGGTGTGGAATACGGAATCACGGAAAAATATTTTCGCCAAGTTTCAATTTTGGCGCTGGCGTCACTCTTCGTGTTGATGGCATTAATGAGTGCACGTCAATCCGGCGGCACTCTTGCATCATCAATCTCGCCAACGTCATGGGGTCCACTCTTTGAAACGAACGATGGTCGTGCAATTTTTGTTCGGTTCCTTGTCGTTGCAGGTCTTACGTATTACGCATGGATTACCGAACGTATTTTCGAGGCAGCAAATATTGTTCCCACCACCATTTTGTTATCGCTCACAATGATCTCGTTTGGTTTTGATCGAATGTCGGGCCGTGCTGTTGCTCTAGGAATTTTGTTTGCAATTGCACACATGACTCTCATTGCTATTTGGGTCGGAAGCATCGCAATCATTTGGCGAGTCATCTTGCATGGCCCTGGAGATATCGATTTAGTACATGCGCTTCGTGTTTGGGCACGTATTGCTACACCGCTCACCATTGGCATTGTTTTTACTGGTGTTTTTCAAGTATGGCGAGTAGACGGTCTCAGCCTGATTAATAGTGGACACGGTCGTGTTGTACTAATCAAGATTCTTTCGTTTGCTGCACTCATTGTCGTTAGTTCATCAATTCGCCAATTCATTATTCGTGGAATGGAACGCGCAAAATCACTGAACGAAAAAGTGGTGTATCGCCTCAAGCGGCCCGTCAGTCTTGAACTCTCACTCAGTATCTTCGTGCTTGCGCTTTCATCATGGATGATGTCTATGCGGCCACCATATGTTGCAGCGAAACAAGTTGGTCCTGAAGTCAATTACGCCATCGTTCAAGACATGACCGGTAAAGATAATTTCCACGTTCGATTGTCTCTCACACCAGGTGATGTGGGCGCCAACAAAATTCTCATCGAACTTTTCGGACCATCACGAATTCAAAATTTCACCGTGGCACTCACGCCTTCTGATCCCACATTCTCCGGTTACACCATTAAGGTGCCGATCACTCGTCCTGGTGCTGCGCTAGTGAGCAAAGACGTTGGTCTCAAACTCATGGCTCCTGGCACGTGGACTGCTGTCATCAAGGGTGTCACTACAACGGGTGATCTTGAACCACTGTCCACCACCTTCGTTATTGCCGACGGCACCACGGTGATCACCGTGCCGAAGCAAGGCCTGAAAGCAGCCGAATCAACCACCACCTCGGCCCCCGTTGCGCCAAGCACCACAACCACGCTGCCCGCTGCCACGACCACCCTGCCCGCAGTCACCACCACCGTTCCCCCCACATCTGGCGCCACCACCACCGTTCCAGCCGGGTAAATCGCTGTCAGATAGGCAGAGAGTCCCTATCGGCACTAGCGTTTCATCCGTGACTGATACGGCTAGCTCATCAATGCAAGACAAAATTGACGACCTTCGGGTGCGTCAAGAGCAGGCGGTCAACGCCGGCAGCCCCCGCTCGGTGGAGCGCCACAAGGGCAAGGGCAAAATGCTCGCCCGCGAGCGCATCGAATACCTCTGCGACCCAGGCTCCTTCCACGAACTCGACATGTTGGCACGCCACCGCGCACAGGCTGCAGGTCTTGAAGAGCGTCCCTACACAGACGGTGTCATCACCGGCTGGGGAACAATCGAAGGCAAGAAAATCTTTCTCTTCAGCCAAGACTTCACCGTCTTTGGTGGAGCACTCGGTGAAGTGTTCGCCGAAAAGATTCACAAGCTCATGGACCTCGCTCTCAAAGTTGGTGCGCCTGTTGTCGGCCTCAACGATGGTGCTGGTGCTCGTATTCAAGAAGGCGTTGTATCGCTTGCTTCATACGGCGGAATTTTTTATCGCAATGTTCAGTCATCTGGTGTTGTGCCGCAAATTTCTGTCATCCTCGGACCATGTGCCGGTGGCGCTGTGTACTCACCAGCAATGACCGACTTTATTTTCATGGTGCGCGAATCAAGCCACATGTTCATCACCGGACCCGACGTTGTAAAAACAGTTACTGGTGAAGACGTCACTCTTGAGGAACTTGGTGGCGCAATGAGCCACGCTTCAAAGAGCGGTGTTGCAACATTTGTTTCTGCCGACGAAAAGGCATGCCTCGACGATGTTCGTTTCTTGTTGTCGTTCTTGCCACAAAACAATCTTGAACCTGCACCAACTGTTGAAACCTCAGATGATCCGAATCGTAAGTGCGACATGTTGCGCGACATTCTTCCTGAATCTCCGAACCAGCCATACGACATGAAGAAAGTCATTCGTGAAGTTGTCGATGACGGTGAGTTCTTCGAATACTTCGAACACTGGGCAAAGAGCATCGTCTGTGGTTTCTCTCGCGTCGATGGAATGACTGTTGGTGTTGTTGGTAATCAGCCAATGGCGTTTGCAGGTGTTCTCGATATCGAATCAAGTGAAAAGGCAGCGCGATTCGTTCGCACATGTGATGCGTTCAACATTCCAATTCTTACTTTTGTAGACGTACCTGGTTTCTTGCCTGGTGTTAACCAAGAGCACGAAGGAATTATTCGTCACGGCGCGAAATTGCTCTACGCATTCTGCGAAGCAACCGTTCCGCGTATTCAAATCATCACGCGTAAGGCCTACGGCGGCGCGTACGTGGTGATGAACTCGAAATCAATTGGCGCAGACCTTGCCTATGCATGGCCAACAGCAGAACTTGCTGTTATGGGACCACAAGGCGCTGTTGAAATTGTGTACAAGCGTGAAATGCAGCAAGCAGCAGATCCAGTTGCTCGTCGTGCAGAACTCGTTGCCGAATACACCGAGAAGTACGCAAACCCATACGCAGCTGCAGAGCGTGGATACGTTGACGATGTCATCGACCCCGCCGATACCCGTATCAAGATCGTTGCTGGTTTGCGCATGTTGCAAACCAAGCGTGAAGAACTTCCACGCCGTAAACACGGCAACATGCCACTGTAAAAATGTCCGATACATCTCCTCAGTGGAACGCACCAGCTGTTCCCATCGTCAGCGCTATTGCAAGTGAAGAGAAGGCCGGATTTTGGTTGCGCTTCGTTGCCAATATCTGTGACGGAATAATGGTGTCGTTGTTTAGCCTTCCCTTTGCGATTCTCTCAGCTTCTACAAAGGGAAACATTTCATCTTTGTCTCAAGCAGCACAATTCATATTTACGTTCTTCTTGCTTGCCTATTGGATTGGCAACGCTGGCGGATCACCGTTGCGCAGAAAATTGGGAGTGTTTATTCTCGATGAGACCGATGGTTCATTTATCGGCATTCGTCGAGGTTCCATTCGCATCATGATGAGTTGGGTCTCTGCCTTTGTCTTCCTCTACGGATATTGGTCCATGGTGTGGAATCCTCAAAAGCAAACATGGCACGACCGTGTTGCAAACACAGTGGTGGTAAAGCGATGAGTGTCAACGTAGGAACAATTACTCCGATTCCCAGCGAAGAAGAAGCTGTTGCTATTGCGGCAGCAATCACCGCCATGTGGCCTCAGCCATATAACGCTCCTCAAGATTCATCTCCAGCACAATCTGCGTGGAGATTCAGCGGACGTTGGTGGGATACCAACGCAATCTCTCGTCGTCGTCGCCCCGGAGCATAAAAATGTCTGAGTCGGCGAGAGCAGAACTCACCACCGTTGCCGACAACCTCGCAGTGTTCCATCACGGGCAACAAGTAATCCGTCACGAGAATCTTGAACCCGATACTCGTTACACCGAACAGGGAATTGATTTTCAAACACTGCCTCGTCCTTCAGGAAAACTGCTCAGCACTATTGCCACTGTGAACGACGTTCATTTTGGTGAGACCGAATGTGGTCGAGTCGACAACAACCCCGAAGGTCCCATTCAACGGGCGCAACCTGGTGAACAGCCATATCCCATCACAATGAACAGTGGCGCAGTATCTGAGATAACTGAGCTCAACCCCACAGCAGTAATTGTGAAAGGTGATCTCACTAACGCCGGACTTGATGATGAGTTTGCAGCGTTTCGCGAACACTATGTCGATACGTTCGCCGACAAGTTGTTTGTAGCTCGCGGTAATCACGATGCATACCAAGGGCAAGAAGTATTCGTTGGCGATCAATGGATTGAACTCGATGGTGTTGCAATTGCATTGATTGACACAACCATCCCCACGCAGACCACAGGACGGATTGATCCCTATCAATTCGATTGGCTCGCTTCACATCTCGAAATTTCTACCTTGCCAGTCATCATTATGGGCCATCATCAGCAATGGACCGATGGGAAACGCAGCGACGATTACTTCGGCCTACATCCCGACTGCAGCGATCAACTCGATGAACTTGCAGTGCAGTTTTCTTCGATCATCGCCTACACCGCTGGTCACACACACCGCCATCGTGTTCGTCGTATGAATAGGTCGGGCATTCCCTCAATTGAAATCGGCTGTGTCAAAGACTTCCCCGGAACATGGGCCGAGTACCGCGTGTACGAAGGTGGTGTTATGCAGGTGGTGCACCGCATCTCTACTCCTGAAGCACTTTCATGGAGCGAACGTTGCCGCCACCTGTATCAAGACTTCGGAATTGATTATGAAACCTATGCGCTAGGTACGCTCGAAGACCGATGTCTTCTTCTTCCACACCGCTAAACGAAATGTCGGCTCTCGCCGGACTACGAGTGATCGATATTTCAACCGTGCTGGCCGGGCCGAACTGTGCTCGCTATCTCGCCGATTTCGGAGCCGATGTCATCAAAGTAGAGCGACCCGATGGTGGCGACAGTTTGCGCAACATGGGATGGCGTGATCCAGCCGATGGTGAAGGTCTGTGGTGGCGATTAGTAAACCGCAATAAGCGAACCATCTCACTTGATCTCAAAAATGAAACAGACCGCAATGTGTTTCTTCGATTGATTGACGAGGCAGATGTACTCGTTGAAAACTTCCGTCCTGGTGTTTTAGAAAAACTTGGCTTTGCACCCGATGTTCTTCATGCACGCAATCCCAAGCTTGTGATCACGCGTGTTAGCGGTTTTGGTCAAACGGGTCCGTACGCGCGTCGTCCTGGTTTTGCCACCATTGCTGAGGCAATGTCTGGCCTTGCATCAATCACAGGCATGCCTGGTGGTGACCCTATGTTGCCACCCATCGCACTGACCGATGAAGTGACGGGGCTTGTTGCAGCATTCGCCACCATGGTTGCGTTGTGGTCTGAGCAAGGTCAAGTAGTCGATGTGTCACTTCTTGAAAGCATCTTTCAAATCATGGGTCCACTTATTTCCGTGTGGCTCACTCGCGGTGAGGTGCAACCACGAATGGGTTCACTCATTCCGTACACAGTGCCTCGCGGTGTGTACAAGTGTT
>WLEX01000035.1 GCA_009704065.1 Actinomycetota bacterium | reverse complement strand
GTATCGACATGTTCTCCGATCAAGTCATCGCCGAAATGATGTCAGCGCTCAAGAGTCGTCTTGTTACTCATGCGCACACATCGAACATTCGCTACACGCAAGCAATTGTGAACCATGGTCGCGAGGCAGGCGCATCGCTTGCTCACCCACACGGACAAATCTTGGGCCTTCCGTTCGTACCAGGTGAAATTCTTGAAGAAGAACGAGCATTCGAACGTTTCAAGGGTGGCTGCATTGTGTGCACCACTACCGAAGCCGAATCACAGACCGAGCGTCTCGTTCTTGAAAACGAACACGCCATGGTGGTGTGCCCCTTCTGGTCATCGAGCCCATACGAAATGCTCATCATGCCAAAGGCCCATAACCAGCACCTCACCGACACATCAGACGATGCCCTCACCGGCGTAGGGCTTGCTATTCGAGATGCACTCGCGCACCTCGTAGCCACCTTGGGCGATATTGCGTTCAACCTTGTGTTTCACACTGCGCCATCACACCATGCAGGCATCTTCCACTGGCACGTGCACCTTTTCCCCAAGCTCACCACCACCGCAGGTTTCGAACGCGGTACCGGCGTCATGATCAACATCATCGCCCCCGAAGATGCTGCTACTCAATTGCGTAGCGCTTCGGTGCAGGCATAATTCATGAGCGGCATTCGCGTCTCCATCGATCTCAATGCATCTACTGCCCGCGTGTGGGAAGTAGTGGAACCCATCGAACGTCATATCGATTGGATGGCTGACGCTGTGGCTATTCGATTTAAGACCGAGCAAACCCGCGGCACCGGAACTGCATTTTTCTGCGACACCAAGGTTGGACCTATCAACTTGGTCGATGAAATGACCATCACTTCATGGGAACCTGAAAAAGAAATGGGCGTCACTCACACAGGTGTTGTCACTGGTACCGGTGTTTTCACACTCACAGCACTATCGCCCACCACTACTCGTTTCACATGGACTGAAGTATTGGTGTTCCCATGGTGGCTTGGTGGAAAATTGGGCGCACTCGTGGGTGGTCAAGTTGTTATGAAAGCCATTTGGCGTCGCAACTTGCGCAAACTTAAAAAACTCGTAGAGCAATAACTACGTTGGCCGAGGCGCCGACCAGCCACGCCACTTCGAAATCACGCGAATTGAAAACGCCACCACGATTCCCGCAATGGCCACTGCTGAGGGATTGAAATCGTAGTGATCACCAATCACAACTACTGTCGCAGCAGCAATGGCGGCAGTTGCATAAATTTCTCGGTGTAACACCACAGGAATTTCACGGACCAATACATCACGCGCCACTCCTCCCCCGATTGCGGTAAGCATTCCGATACCAACAGAAGCAGGCGCATTTAATCCGGCACTCAAAGCCTTCTGCGCTCCGGCTACGGCAAACAAACCGAGACCTGCTGCATCAAGAACTACCAATGGCTTGTGCAACCGCGAGATGGTGGGATGAACATAGGACACGAAAACACCACACACAATGGGCACTACCAAATACCGTGCGTCGGTAAATGTTGCTGGTGGTGCAATCCCCAGTAACACATCACGAATGATTCCACCACCAAGAGCCGATGTTGCGGCAAGTGCAATCACACCGAAAACGTCGAGCTTCTTCTCTACCCCTACCAAGCCGCCCGACAACGCAAAAACAGCAATACCGACCAAGTCGAGGACAAGGAGAAGGGTCGATGAGCTCATGCGTTCAGTCTCGCAGAATCAGCGAGCGAACTAGACGAATACACGGATGAGTGCAGTGGTGCCTACGCCGAGCACAATGATCGCCGCAAATGGCAACTTGCGCCATGTTGCAATAATTGCAACCGCCAACCCGGCCGCCCTTGCATCAATTGCGTAGTGCTGCCCCGTAGTAAAGGTGTCTTTTGCAATCAAGCCCGCCAGCAACGCTGCAGGAATCAGCAACAAACAACGCTGCAATGCCAATGGCATCTCACGATGCCCGATGATGACTGCACCCAATAGCTTCAGACCATAAGCACAGGCAGCAAGCGCTAATACAAAGGTCCAAGTCACGGCGTTCCGTCCGATGTAGTTGGAACATCTTTTTCGGGTGATAACCCAAACAACATGCCGAGGGCCGAGACAAGGATTGGCAAACCGATAGGCATGAACGGCGCAAGAGCCACTGCGATAACAGCACCAAACAAAGCTGCCTTCTTGCCATTGATTGTGCGCAGGTGAGGCGCAAGCATGGCGATAAACATCACAGGAAATGCTGCATCGAGCCCGAAATCACTGGGGTTAATACTGGACCCAACAAGTGCACCGAGCAACGTGCCGATATTCCAACTGGCGTACAAAATAGCACCAGAAATCCAAAAAGCAGTGCGCTTCTTTGCTGGATCAGTTTCAGCAGACACCACTGCAGTTGTCTCATCGATAACCCACTGTGCGCCTAGTAAGCGCGATGCAAGATCGCCCTCTTTGAGCACTGGTGACATTGCTAATCCGTAGACCGCGTTACGCCCAGAGAGCAATACTGCCCCACCGAAGGCGCTCGCAACACTGCCGCCCGATGCAATCACACTGACCGCTGACATTTGAGATGCTCCCGTGAAAACAAGTAGCGACATTGCACATGATTGAGCGATACTCGCGCCAGCTGAAACTGACAACACACCGAATGAGGCACCAAAGACAACAAATGCCACACCAATCATGAGCGACGCCGAAATAAAACGACGTGCATCGGGTGCGCGGAAATGATGCATTGCTATTTGCCAGTGAATGTGGCTTTACCGGGTCCGTGTTCTAAGAAACTGGCAACGCCGACTTGGCTATCGGCTGAATGAAACACTTCGGTGAACAATTGCAGTTCAAGTGCAAGGCCAGAGGCAAGATCAGTTTCTACACCCTGGTCGACTGCTTGTTTTATTAGTCGAGTAGCAACAGTGGCACCTGCGGCAATTGAAGTAGCCATCTCTAGCGCACGATTCATGAGTGCAACGGGTTCCACAACTTCATTGGCAAGACCAATGGCGAGTGCTTCTTCGGCCTTTACTTGACGTCCTGTAATCATGAGTTCTTTTGCACGGCTCGCACCCACGAGGCGAGGCAAACGTTGTGTGCCGCCACCACCAGGAATGATTCCCAGCAGAATTTCAGGCTGACCAAAGACCGCTTTTGTTGATGCAATGCGATAGTCGCATGCCATAGAGAGCTCGCATCCGCCACCCAAGGCATAACCACTGACTGCAGCAATAGTGAAGGACGGAATGGCAGCCACTGCATTGAGAGCCGCGTGAAATGCTGCGCCAATAGTTGTTGCTTCTTCTGCTCCGCCAAATTCAGAAATATCTGCACCAGCGGCAAACAAACGATCTCCACCAGTAACAACAACTGCCCCAGCTGGATTGGCCGTGAGGTCACGGGCCACTTCGTGCAAGCGAGAAAGTAATGCGGTGGATAACGCATTGACCTTGGGAGAATTAAGGGTCACTACGGCAACGCCATCACTGCGACGATCTACAAGTACTAGTGATTCATTAGACATTTCAGGCTCCTACTCCGCGCAACATTTCATCGGCAGCCGACCATGGATCGAGACTGCGATCGAGCACTTGGCTCTGTAGTCCATCCCAATGATCACCGGTGAGAATTTCACGAGCTTTTTGTTCGAGGCGACGCGCAACAATTTCACGCAGCTCTTCACGCAAACGAAAATCGCGACGCTTCTTTAATTCGCCAGTGGATTCGATTGCCGCACGATGTTCGAGAACTGCATCCCATAGTGACGGCACACCTTCGCCAGTGCTTCCAACGGTTGCAATGATGGGTGGACGCCAAGCATCGTGTGCCATGTCGGTGAGTTCGAGCATGCCTTCAATATCGCGTCGAGTTTCTTCCACGCCTTTGCGATCGGCTTTGTTAATAACGAAGATGTCGGCAATTTCCATGAGGCCTGCTTTGTTGGCCTGCACCGAATCTCCCCACCCTGGGTTCAGCACCACAACAGTGGTGTCGGCTTTACCAGCGATTTCTACTTCTACCTGACCAACACCCACGGTCTCCACCAAGATCCATTGACGCCCAACAGCATCAAGCATGCGAATTGCCTCAGGAGTAGATAACGACAGTCCACCAAGATGTCCGCGCGTTGCCATAGAACGAATAAACACTCCGGGGTCAGTGGCATGATCTTGCATACGCACTCGATCGCCCAAGATTGCTCCACCAGTAAATGGTGACGACGGATCAATAGCAAGAACTGCAATTTCTAATTGCTGTTTGCGCAAGTGTGTGATGAGAGAACTAGTGAGTGTGCTTTTTCCTGCACCAGGCGCGCCGGTAATACCGACTGTGTATGCACTGCCGCTCTTTTTATAGGCAAGTCGCCCTACTTCACGAGCAACAGTGTCACCGCGCTCCAACAACGACAGCACTCGTGCAAGAGCTGCTCTGTCACCGGCACATGCGGCGTCGAAAAGTTCTTGGGGGCTGAGATTGCGGCGGCTCATTTAGACGACCTGCACAACCTCGGTGACTCCGTCTATGCGATCTTTCATAATGCGCTCGATGCCCGCTTTCAGGGTTTGATCGGACGCAGGGCAGCTGGTGCAAGCGCCAAGCAGTTCTACCGACACCACGCCGGTTGCTTCGTCGACACCGTGCAACACAATGTCGCCACCGTCAGCCTGAAGCGCTGGCCTAATAACCACAATGGTCTCTTCTACCTGTTGACGCATTGACATGCCTACAGCCTACGCTGGCTGGGTGTTCGCTCATCAAGGCGGCTGGGATGAAATGCTCTACGCAGCAGTTCCGATCGGTCTAATTTTCTCACTTTTACGCCTCGCGAACTCACGCGCGAAAAAACAGGTGAAATCCCAAGCCGTTACTGAGGCTGAATCCGACTCACCGACGCCCCAAGAGCACTGAGTCTGCCCACCAGGTCTTCGTAGCCACGATCGATATGGAACACATCGCCAATCTCGGTGATGCCACTGGCTGCAAGACCAGCCACTACGAGCGCGGCACCAGCGCGAATGTCGGGGGCCACCACCGAAGCTCCATGAAGATGAGGAACTCCACGCACGATGGCATGATGACCATCGATACCGATATCGGCACCCAGCTTGCGTAATTCTTCGACATAACGAAAACGACCGGGGTACAAATTCTCTGTCACGATTCCGGCTCCACGTGCAATAGACAACATGGCAACCACTAGTGGTTTGTAATCAGTTGCAACTCCGGGATACGGAAGTGTCGATACATCGACAGAGGTGAGCACCGATGGCGCAGTCACAGTAATTCCCTCGTCATCAATGTCGAAGACAAGCCCCATGTCGGTAAAACGAGTGAGCATCATGCCCATGTGTTGTGCATTCGCACGTGACACACGAATAGTGCCGCCACACATACCCACTGCTGCAATATATGTAGCTGCTTGCACACGATCGGTCACCACCTCGTGAGTCACGGGCTGCAATGTGCCCGGCAAAACACCAGTGATTGTGAGGGTAGAAGTGCCCATGCCTTCAATTCGGCACCCCATCTTGCGCAACATGGTGCATAAGTCGACAATTTCGGGTTCACGTGCTGCATTGGTAATGGTGGTGACGCCATTGGCGACAACTGCAGCCATCAACACATTTTCTGTGGCACCCACACTCGGGAAATCGAAATCGACATGTGCACCTACAAGTGTGGAGCAACGTCCCACAATTCCTTCGGGTGTTACTTCGAATTCGGCACCGAGTGCTTCGAGGCCACGTAAATGCATGTCGATAGGTCGGCCACCAAAATCATCTCCACCGGGTAGAGCAATATCAACATGACCGAAACGACCAAGCAATGGCCCCACTAAGTTCACCGATGATCTGATGCGATCAGCTAATTCCAGTGGCGCTACAGGAGTGATCGCCCCCGAGTTGTTGATAACAAGGTGTTGGCCAACTTCACCGGGACGAGCGGGTTCTACCTGAATGTGTAATCCCACAGCACGCAGCAGATCACTCATGATGGCCACGTCTTCAATGACGGGCACATTGGTAAGCGTGTATTGCCCATCGGCCAACAATGTGGCTGCCATCAATTTAAGAACTGAATTCTTTGCCCCAGGGACCACGACTTCACCCGACAATGGCCCGCTGTTCGCAGCGACAATTACGTCGCTTGCTGGGGAGAGCGAGCCATCAGACATAGATATCAGTATGCTCCCGCCGTGACCCCAAACGGTAGGAATTCCCCGATGCGCCTACCCACATGGGCCAAGCCGAGCGACACTCTCACCCCACATCAGCGTCGCATCGTGATTTTGGTGAGCCTTGCCTCAATGTCGGCCGCGTTTACCAACACACTTTTCACCCAGACCGTGGCCTTTGCGGCCGATGAATTTGGCATCTCACGTTCAGCGCAAGGAGTGGGTGCGGCAATTGTTCGATTTGGAATTCTGATTTCTCTCCCGCTTGTTGCACTGGCCGATCGACGCGGCCGACGTCCCATCATGATTGCGCTTGCCTGGACTGCACCACTTGTGTGTGCGCTAGGTGCCGTCGCGCCGAATTACATATTTCTCGTTGCAACGCAAACCGTTGGCAGGCCACTGGGGCTTACTCTCGACATCTTGATCGCAGTTATCGCCATTGAAGAGATGCCACGCAATAGCCGCGCGTATGTCACTGGATTACTAGCTGTGCTTAGTGGTGCAGGGGCTGGCGTTGCCGTTGCAGCCCTTCCCCTTGCCGATCTTGGGTTGCGCTCGTGGAGATTGATCTATGCGGTGAGTCTCGTTTGGTTACTTGTTGCCTTTGCCCTCATGAAATGGCTTCCTGAGTCGCAACGTTTTGTACAACATGTTCAGACGCACCGAGTGCAACGCACTGAACTGTTGCGCATCATTCGTGCGAATCTGTTTCGCATCTGTTCGGTGGTGTTTCTTTCAAATATGTACATCGCCACCGGCTCCATCTTTCAGAACAGATACCTGAAAGATGAACGAGGCTATTCAGCTCTGCTCGTTGCGCTATTCACCGTGGCAACGTCAGCTCCCGCTTCTCTAGGCCTCATCATCGGTGGACGCATTGCCGATGAACGCGGGCGACGCATTCTCGGTGCCACCATGGTTCCGCTAGGTGCATTTCTATTGGGTATTTCATTTTGTGTATCGGGTACCACCATGTGGGTCTTTGCCGTCATTGGTGGATTTGCCTTTGGGCTCTCCTACCCCGCGTTGGCGGTATACCGAGGCGAACTATTCCCTACTGGCGTACGCAGTCTTGCTGGCGGCATCATCATGACTGCTGCCTTACTCGGTGGAAGTATCGGGCTCATCGGCGCGGGGCGCGTATTAGATGCCGGCGCATCATATGGCGCAGTCATGATGTGGCTTGTAGTAGCCCCCGTTATTGCATCGATCATTGTGTGGCTGCAATACCCTGAAACTGCTCATCGAGAACTTGATGAGATATCTCACGAGAATTAAAGGGCCTGCACCCACGAAGCAACACGCGTCGCGACGTCGTCATCGGCTTTTGCCAATTCGTGTCGGCCATTGTCTACCCAACTCCACGTGACATTGCCTGGCACTACCGCAAATGCTGTCTGCAGTTCCTCGGGGGTTCCAAAAGTATCGCGTGTTCCGCTGACGCACAAAGTAGGCACTGTAACGCCAGGTAGATGTTCAATTCGTAAGTTGTCGGGTTTCTTAGGCGGATGCAACGGATACGACACCAGTACCAAACCGGCAACACGTAACGGATCATCTGTGTCTGCAATTGCCATTGAACACATGCGCCCACCCATACTGCGACCACCAATCACCACTTGTGATGTTTCGACACCAAGCGATGCGGCAAATGCACGCACATGGCTTTTTACAGCAGCAATGAGCACGGGGGCTTTGTCGGGAAATGGTTTTCCTGCGAGCCGATACGGGAAGTCATACCGTGCAACAGGAAGTGGAGACAACGCCTGTTCAATCGCTATCAGCGACGAATGGGTCGATGATGATCCCGCACCAGGAAAGAGCATGACACCAGCGACTGTGCTCATAACGACTCAATTAATACGCGTCGCGCCTCGGTGATATCGATAATGAGTTTGCTAGCTAAAACTTCATCGCCGCCATGATCTGGATGTGCATGGCGAAGCTTCTCGCGAAAGCGAGCCATGATGTCACGCTTACCTGGCTTAACGGTGCCAGATGGGAATCCCAAGATCTCTAATGCCCATGCGCGTGGGTCTGCCAACGCCGACACCGAAGATGCATTCGTTCCGGCAAGGTATGCAATAAATGAAGGACCAATTGGTCCACGCCACGTCATGGCGCGACGCATGATGGGCACCAAGATTCTTCGCAATGAAACATCGAGCCGTTCGAGAGAATAAATAGCACCAAGTACCTGCTGCAGTGGAGTCCCATTGTTGTCGAACTCGAATTCGATCGACTCACCATTTCCCATCATGCGATGGCGGCTGTACGACAATCCGTGACGATCGACTTGAAATCGATGGCGCAATCGCGGCTGCACTACACGTGAATCATTTTCAATCTCCACTAACAATCGTTGAATGTCAGGGATGAGATCATCGTCGACTTCGCCAATGTGTACTGCCAAAATGGCCCCAAGAAGAACGCCGCCAAAACCGGGTGTTGGTTCCACGGGCAAATACAGGTGCCCGAGAGATAAACGCCGCGTGGGAGCAATGGGCCGTGAATGAAAAATCTCAATCTCGGCGAGCAGCATGCACGAAACGCTATCTGCCAAGCGTGAGGTGCTGTGTCAGAAATTCCTCAGTGAGCCTGAATTCACTGGCAATATTCTCAGGCT
>WLEX01000034.1 GCA_009704065.1 Actinomycetota bacterium | reverse complement strand
CGGCCGTTCGCCCTGAGTGCATCAGTTTGTCTCATGATCAACCCACCCGTGCCGAGAATTCAGTCCGGGGTCGTATTTCGGGAATCTCACATTTTGGTGATGTCTTGCAGTACGTGGTTACAGCCGGAGAGCGTGATCTCTTGGTGTTGTGTCCACGCAGCATGCAACCACGCCCTGCGCTCGGTGACGATGTTTGGTGCACATGGGCAGCCGAAGAGGTGTATCTCTTTTCTGCTCGCCAAGCAGGTGTCGTTATGGCCGAAGGTGTCGACGCATAACTTGTCCTACTCTCAACCTGGTTCGCACTAGGTTGTCCACGATCTCTACAACAACACAACAAGGAGAAACCACATGACACAGGAACTGAGAATCCTCGCACCCGACAGCTTTCGCGAAAAGCTCAATCGACGTGCGTTTATAAAGGCCGGAACTGCAACTGCTGGTATGGCAGTGGTACTGATGGCGTGTGGTTCAAGCGATTCCGCACCAGACACCACGGAAGCTGCTGGTGGTGACGGTGCAAAACTTGCATCAGGCGACTGGAGTCGCGTTATCAACAAGAGCTCTGGCACCTTGGCGATGTACACATGGGGCGACTACGACGACCCAGAACTTGTTGGTGCTCTCGCTGAATCAAACCTCGACGTCAAGATGAAAGTTGACTACTTCGGTAGCAACGAAGATCTCATCACCAAACTGTCCGCTGGCGGCGGTAAGAGCAGTGGCTTCGACATCGTTGTTCCTACCGGTCCGTACATCGTTCAGATGGTGGAAAAGGGACTTATCCAAAAGTTCGATAAGTCACTCATCCCGAACATGGTGAACGTTGATCCTGCTTTCCTTGGCCAGGCCTGGGATAAGAACAATGAGTACTCAGTATGTAAAAACTGGGGTTGTACTGGCTTCTTCTATGACACCACCAAAATCAAAAAAGAACTCAATACATGGCAAGACTTCCTCGAAGCTTGCATGGGCGAAGCAAGCGGTCAGTGCTCGCTAATTGATGCGGCTCCGAACTTCGCTGGTGCGTACTTCTGGGCTAATGGAATCGATTGGAATACTGAAGACAAGGCATCACTCGATGCGGCAGAAAAGTTCCTTGTCGATGAACTTGCTCCTCACATCAAGGCATTCGATAGCTACCCAAGTACCAAGCTTGCTGAAGGTGCATACAGCCTGTCGCAGGCATGGAATGGTGATGCTCGTCAGGCGTACTTCCGTATCAAGGATGCAGGTGGCACGCCAGAAAACTGGCGTTGGGTACTCGGTGGTCCTGACACAGAATTGTTCATGGACACTTTCTGTATCGCAGCCGGTGCACCTAATGCAGAGGCAGCCCATGCGTGGATCAACTGGATTCTCATTCCGGAAAACTCCATTCAGGACCTTGAGTACCACGGATATCACACCGGTATGAAAGACATGGAAAAACTCATTACCGAGCTTGCGCCCGACCTTGTGAAGGGTGAGATCATTTTCTTCTCGGCTGAAGAAGTAAAGACCATGCATACGCAGGTGCTCAATACTTCAATCGATCGCTTGGTAGATATTTTGAACAAAGCCAAATCCAAGGCCGGAGCCTGATCAAGGGTGGATTCACCCGGGATTATTTCTTTTCGTCGGAAAGTGCGAGGGCCAAAATTTGCTCTCGCACTTCCGTCAATAATTTGGTACGGGTTATTTTTTGTCGTACCCATCGCATTCATCGTTGTATATAGCTTCGGTACAAAAGATGGCTCAAAATTAATTCCCGTTGATCTCGGACATCTTTCGGGAGCGAACTACGCCAACGTTTTTGACGAGACGTTCTTCAAGGTATTCAAATCAACTTTGCGAATTTCTGCAATCGCGACAATCGCTTGCTTGCTCATAGGTTTGCCCGTTGCGTATCTGGCTGCTTTCAAAGTTGCTGAGAAATGGAAAGCCATCATTTTGGCACTGGTGGTTGTGCCTAGTTTTACGAGTTTCCTGATTCGTACAGTTGCTTGGCGTATCCCGTTGGCTCCCAACGGATTCTTTTCGCAATGGCTTGTCGACATGGGGTGGATTGGAACTCAAGGCATCCAAGTATTGGAGACCCCAATGGCAGTTCAGGTTGCCATTGTGTACAACTATCTCGGATTTATGATTTTGCCGTTGTTTGTCGCTCTCGATCGCATCGACGTGCGCATGCGTGAGGCGAGTAAAGATCTAGGGGCTGGGCGTATCGCAACATTCTTTGGCGTGACATTGCCGCTTGCCGGGCCGGGAATCATTGCCGGTGTATTACTGACCTTTATTCCCATGTGTGGCGACTATGTCACGGCCACCATTCTTGGTGGGGCAAAAGGAAACATGATTGGGTCCATGATTGCCTCGCAATTCAGTGGTGCTCAAAACTGGCCACTTGGTTCGGCGATGGCTGTACTAATGATTGGTGCTGTACTGCTGTCAATGGTGGTTGGTGCAGCGTTGGTATGGCTGGTGATGTGGATTGTGAAGCATCCATCTCCAATGACGATTCGAGTAAAACATGCATGGCACGTACGTTCTGTTGCGCGTATGCGTGCTGGGAAGAATTCAGTGCTGTCGTTTGACTTTCTGCCAATTCTTCTTAAAGCCTGGACTGCCTTAGTTCTGGTTTTCCTCTTCATTCCCATCGGGCTCGTTGTGGCGCATTCATTTAATGGAGGAAGTTCATTCACTATTTGGTCGGGTCAACCCGGTACCAAATGGTGGGACGAATTATTCGCCGGATCAGTGATGTGGTCGGTTATCGCACGTTTTGTTGTTTTCGTTGTTGTGGGAATTGTTACCCGAATTGCCCTGGGTCGAACAACCTCTATTTCGAAACGTATTCTCAATTGGACTGGGCCAGTAGCGTTTCTCTTGGCGTTTGTAGTGAACGGCATGATGACCGGTTGGTACGAAAGTATTTTTGACTTCGCAAGTATTGGTGATGCAATCCGGAACTCGTTTATCGCTGCATTTGGGGCCACAATTTTGGCTGTGTTCCTTGGCGGATTTGCAGGGGTGGCATTAGCCCGTCGTCCTGGTGTTTGGACAAAAGTTTTTATGGCTTCGGTCTTTCTTATCTTGGTGACACCAGAAATCATGGATGCAATCGCCCTAGCTACTTGGTTTCCTCGCGTCGCAGATTTTCCCATCATTGGATATCCGTTTAAAAATGGATGGGGTCCGTTTAACGGAGGAATGAACAAGTTGTGGGTCGGTCAATCTCTGTATGCAAGTGCGGTGGTCACACTTATTGTCCGCGCTCGTTTGGCTGGTCTCGATGAATCGCTCGAAGAAGCAGCAGCTGACCTAGGCGCAACGCCAGCGCGTGCATTCCGTCAAATTACTCTTCCGCTTATTTCTTCTGCGTTAGTCGCAGGTGGGTTGCTGTCGTTTACTTTGTGTCTCGATAATGCAGTGATCTCAACATTGATCAGTGAAGCCGGATCAACAACATTCCCCGTAGCGCTCATTGGAGCGACACGAAGCACTATCAAACCTTTCTGGGGAGTAGGTGCAGTGATGTTGTTCTGTGTCACGCTCGGTGCGTTGTGGTTTGTCACCGTTGTTTTGCGACGCTCCGGAAGTTCGTCGAGCGAAATCGCTGCCACCTTGGCTGGTAGCTAATAATGGAACCTCCGAGTAGTCGTTCCGTTGCAGTGTTGCCTGCATCGTCGCCCTCTTGGGTAACGGATGCTGTCATTCGTGGTGGTGCGCAGGTTGTCGATGTTGCCACGGCTTCTGCGTTGGTGTGGACTGCCGCCCGAGATGCCAATGGGCTACGCGAAGTACTGAATGAGAATCCTCACATCGAGTGGGTACAGGTTCCTTTCGCCGGAATTGAAAACTTTGTTTCCATCATTGATGATTCACGTATCTGGACCTGTGGCAAAGGTGTGTATGCAGAACCTGTGGCTGAACATGCTGTTGCACTTGCACTTGCAGGAATGCGAAATATTGCGGCGTATGCCCGTGCTGCTGAATGGACTAGCCCAGCGGGGCGCAATCTCTTGGGTGCCGCTGTCACCATTGTTGGTGGTGGTGGAATTACGGAATCATTGATTCGATTACTCACAGCATTCCACTGCAACATCACGGTTGTTCGTAGAACAGTGGAGCATATTGAAGGCGCCGACACGGTGGTTGGCCCTGAAAACCTGATTGATGCGTTGGTGGGTGCCGATGTGGTGTTCCTTGCGTTGTCGCTTACGCCAGAAACGGTTGGTCTCATTGGCCGACCAGAGCTCGAAATCATGGAACCTCATGCATGGATAGTCAACGTCGCGCGTGGCGCTCACATAGTGACTGCCGATCTTGTGTGGGCATTAGAGAACGGCGTCATTGGCGGAGCTGCACTCGATGTGACTGACCCTGAACCCTTGCCGTCCGACCATCCGCTGTGGGCGTTACCCAACTGCATCATCACTCCCCATGTTGGTAATACGCCTGAGATGGCTATTCCATTGCTTTCCGAACGAATTTCCTTGAACGTTGAGAGATATCTCAACGACGACACTCTGATAGGCCTTGTTGATCCTCGCTATGGGTACTAGTCGCACACATTATGAAGTTCTTGGTGTTGTCCCAACAGCATCACAGTCAGATATTCGCAGGGCTTACCGCGCCTTAGTGGTTCGTCATCATCCTGATACCGGTGGCTCTTCCACTTCAACCGCTACGTTGACCCAAATCACCGATGCATGGACTGTGTTGTCAGATATCGAGAAGCGCAAAAAGTATGACCGTGAGATTCATGTAGTACAGACAGAGCCCAAAATCGATGTGTCCTTCGTTACGAACTCGTATACACCGGCTCGTTTTCCCTGGAGAGGAATGCTCATTGCGATGGCGGTCGGAACAGTGGCGGTACTTCTGTTGCATGCATTGTCGAACCCTGTTACTCCAGGTAAGCCTGATCAACTTCTTACTTCAGGTTCCTGTGTCGATATCACTACCGCATTGTCGGCCATTGAGGTGTCATGTGACGGACCACATCAAGCGGTGGTGCAGCAGCTCATTGCCTTCGATCGCACATGTGCCACTGGAACCGAGCCGTATCGAGATCAGCAGGGGATGGGGTTGGCCTGCATTGTGAGGGTCGACGTCCCTACCTCTATTGCGCACTAGTTTTGACGCTGTGCGGAGATTATGCGAACGACCAGGATGTGCTGGGCCAGCAGAGGTGTCGTATGGCATCGATAACGCATCACTTACCGTGTGGGTAGATAACACTGCACTGTCTGAGCGCGAAATGGCCGGCCGTCTCTGCCGCCGTCATGCCAATGCACTGAGCGTTCCACGTGGATGGACAATCGACGATCGTCGTGACCCGACTCCCAAGCTGTTTCGAGTTGTCGACGAACCTGTGCAACCAAAGAAGCCTCGGGCAAAGCGAGATGTCACCGCAAAAATCGAACGACCTCGTCCCTCTCTTTTTGAAAACAACCCAGAGCCTGAAGATATTGAAGTAATCGTGGAAGAGCAAATACAGACTGACCCCGATGAGACGAAGGCCATTCCTTGGTCGCCTCGTCTGGTTGATACGTCTGACGACGATAGCGATTCACCAGTGTTCGGTCGATTGTTGGGTCGCGCGTTTGGTCAAACACCGAGTGACGACTAATGCGTCATACTTCTGTCGTTCATCTCGATGCCGCACCGTCTCGTGTATTGCCGCTTGTTTCTGATCTAACTCAATATCCGCAATGGATGCCGATCGTACATAGTGTGCAAGATCTTGGGGACAACGCTTGGAGTGTAGAACTGCGAGCCAAACTAGGGCTTCTTGCGCGTTCTAAACGACTTCGTATGGTTCGCACGCAGTGCACAGACAAGAGTGTCGTGTTCGAGCGAAACGAATCAGATGGAAAGGTACATTCACCATGGGTGCTGCGTATTTCCATCACGTCTGTTGACGACGCCAGCGATGTGGAAATGGATTTGTCGTATGGCGGAGCATTGTGGTCTGCAGGAATTCTGGACAAGGTATTGGCCCATGCAGTCGACCAGGGCAAACTGGGGCTCGTACGAATTGTTCAAGCTGAGTAAGCGCTGAATCGTCCATTTGGTCGTCGTTCAACGTGAAGCGGAATCTCAAAACACTCAGATAAGGCGTCAGATGTCAGCGTGAGGTCGAGCGTTCCTTGGGAAATTATTGTCCCATTACGCATCAGTGCACAATGAGTAGTGCTCAGTGGAATCTCATCGACATGGTGTGTGACCACCACGGTAGGAAGCACAGGGTTGTCGTTTGAAAACTCATTGAGGATTGAAATCAATTGTTCGCGCCCACCGAGGTCGAGTCGAGCTGATGGTTCATCAAGAAGCACCGCTATTGGTTTTGCCATTAGTGCTCTACTGAGAAGCACACGCTGCTGTTCTCCTGATGACAGAAGACCGATTTCTTTTTGGGCGCACCAATCAACGCCGAGCTGCTTCAGACACTCAAGGGCGTGCGCTTCATCAGATGAGGTGTATTCATGCCACCACGTCTCTTTCGATCCATTTTTCGCCGACATCACTACCTGAAGAGCGGTTAACACCGGACGGATCTGACTAGCGAGGTGCGCAGACACATATGCCAGACGAGGTCGTATGGGGCGCACATCAAAAGTTCCTAGTACGGCGCCGTTGATTCTCATCTCGCCATGAGATGGATGAGTCTGAAGAGAAAGAACTTGTAACAAAGTGGTCTTTCCACAGCCATTTGCACCAAGAATGACCCATCTATCGGTTGGCTCAATCGCTATCGACACATTGTCGACGACGTGTCTGCCATCTCTAATCACCGACACATTGGTGGCTTCAATAATGGGGCCAGATGTGGTGTTCTTCGGCATCGCAATACGGTAGCGGGCATGACAGAGTAGACACATGTCAACTGGGGGCAATCACGAACTAGCGCAGCGGCTGTCGGTTGTTCTTGGCGTCTCCGACGTGACAGATCTTGTACGCCTATCGGGTGGTGCTTCACGAGAGACCTGGAGATTTGTTGCTAACGGCGAATCTTTTGTTCTGCAGCGCGTGCGAAAGGGCACGGTTGGTGGTTTTCGAACCGAACCACTGGTTCTCGCAGCTGCGCATCACTTGGGTGTTCCCACACCTGAATTAGTTATCAATGGTGCAGACAGTGACGCACTTGATCTTCCTTTCATGATTGTTCGAGCGGTAGAAGGCGAAACTATTGCGAGAAAAATATTACGAGACGATCAATTCGCACATGCACGATCAGTATTGCCCGAGCAATTAGGGCGGGCTGCAGCGCTGCTTCATTCAATTGATATCTCATCGGTGCCCGGTTTGGCGGCAGAGGACCAGGTAGAGCGTTATCGAGACGCGCTTCTTGCTCTTGGTGAACCTCATCCCGTGTTTGAAGCAACCTTTCGTTGGTTGCAGCACAATCAACCTGAGTCAATAAAACAATGTGTAGTACATGGCGACTTTCGACTTGGCAACATCATGGTTGACTCCAACGGGTTATCGGCTGTGCTCGATTGGGAACTGGCTCATGTAGGGGACCCGATGGAAGACCTCGGTTGGTTATGCGTGCGTGCCTGGCGATTTGGAGGTACACATCCGGCTGCAGGCCTCGGTACGTATGACCAATTATTTGATGCGTATGAATCAGTGGCAGGCAAGCGACCCGATCATGATGTTGTTCGATGGTGGGAGATTCTCGGAACTTTGAAGTGGGGGATTATTTGCATCTCGCAAGCCGCTACTCACCTCAACGGCGTAGTTCGCAGTCATGAACTAGCCGCTATTGGTCGTCGTGTCTGTGAAAATGAATACGACCTAATTGATTTGTTGACAGAGAGTGTTGTATGACCGCCCCGCACGATCGACCCACCGCATCTGAATTGTTAGAGGCTTTACGCGAATGGATGGAGGGAGAACTCCTTCCATCCCTAGAAGGTCGACTGCAATTTCATACACGTGTAGCTATTAATTCTCTCGACATTGTCCGTCGCGAAATCGACCTTGGCGCAGAACAACAACTCACTCACGCAGAAGTGTTGTCTACTCTTGGTTTTGGCTCAGATGAAGAACTTGCGATTGCAATTCGCAACGGCGATTTCGACAGCAATCTGATTAGCCTTCTCACAACGCTTCGACCCATTGTGGAAGACAAAGTGCGAGTGTCTAACCCTAAATATCTTCGTTCGTAAACGTTACGAACCGTGTGATGACGAGAGTTTGACAACTACTGGTTGTCCCGCAGCGAGTTGACCACATGCAGCTGCTATTTCAGTTCCACGGTTCTTGCGCGTTGTTGCATTGACTCCTAAGTCGCGCAGAAGGCGCTGGAATGCTGCCACTTTCCCAGGGGAGCTACCGGTTGTCGGCCAACCAGGTGTGGGATTTAGAGGAATCAGGTTCACATGTGCTGCAGGGGAGAGTTGTAAACACAAGCCTGCTAATTCGCGAGCATCTCTCTCTGTGTCATTTACAGAATCGATGAGTGCCCATTCGAAAGTGATGCGACGACGCTTCTCGAAAAGGTAATCCTTGCACGTGTCCATCAACATCTCTAATGGGTAACGGGTATTGATCGGCACTAGTTCATCGCGCAGCGAATTGCGTGCTGCATGAAGAGAAATGGCCAAATTCACTGGAAGGGGACGCTCTGTGAGCGCTTTGATTCCGGGAACGATGCCCACCGTAGAAATTGTGAGATGGCGTGCGGATATTCCGATATCTCCATGGATTCGCTCTACGGCTGCCCAGACGTTTGGTTCGTTGGCCAATGGTTCACCCATTCCCATAAACACAATGTTGTCGATACGGCGGTTGTTGGTGGCTGCCTCGCGAGCAGTGCGCACTACTTGTTCGAT
>WLEX01000033.1 GCA_009704065.1 Actinomycetota bacterium | reverse complement strand
TAAGAATGCCGGCTTTGGTGGCGCCATACACCGACATACCCGGAAACCCTGCGGTGCCAGCAAGCGATGAAACAAAAACAATGTGCCCACTATTGCGTTGCAACATGCCAGGCAACACATGACGTGTAAGCATGAGTGGAACTTCTAAGTTCACGCGCGATACGGCACGAATTTCGCGTTCATCTTCCACGGCAAATGCCGTAGAGGTTTCTAGGCCTGCGTTGTTAACCAACACATCAATTGCACCGAACTTCATCTCGATATGTTCGATCAGTCCATCGACCGCGAGATCGTCGGTGAGATCTGCCACAACGGCGTTGCCGCCAATATCTGCAGCAACTTTATGGAGTGCATCGACACTGCGCGCAACTACCGTGACTCGAGCTCCACGCTCGGCAAAATGCCGTGCGAGTTGCTCACCGATTCCCCGTGATCCACCCGTGACCACGACATGACGATCTGTGAGTTCCATCGAACACCCCCTGTTCTGCCCTCACCGTAGTACGAACTGATTACGACTTAAAGAGGAACTCTTCGTCACGGTCGGAAAACACCAAATCGAGCTCATCACGCAAGAGAGGCAGTGACGACAGCGTGGGATCGGCTGCAATTATTTCGGTAGCGGCATCCCGAGCCCACTGAATGAGCTCCAAGTCGCGCTGTAACGACGCGAGGGTCAAATCGCTTTGCCCTTTCTGGTTGACACTCATGATGGTTCCTTCACCACGCAGTTTGAGATCTTCTTCAGCCAGCACGAACCCATCGGTAGATGCAACAAGAGCCTCGATACGGGGTGATGGTTCGCCACTTTGTGTGACGAGATAACACTGTGATGCCAACTTTCCTCGCCCGACGCGACCCCGCAACTGGTGCAACTGAGCGATTCCAAATCGATTGGCATCGAGAATCACCATGCTCGTGGCATTGGGAACATCGACTCCTACTTCAATCACAGTGGTGGCAACCAAAACTTGTGTGGCACCAGAACGAAACGATGCCATAACAGATTCTTTGTCTGCCGAAGACATGCGTCCGTGCAACAACCCAACAGTGAACCCACGTAAATCTTGTTCCATCAACTGGTCATACGTTTCTTGAGCCGATGCAACTTCGAGTTTCTCACTCTCTTCAATAAGAGGACACACCACGTATGCCTGTTCGCCTGCAGCAAGTCGCTCTCGAATATTGCTCCACATCGTTTCAATGTCGACAGGTGTATTCACCCACGACGTAGAAATCGGAGTACGACCTGGTGGTAGTTCATCGAGAACACTTACGTCGAGATCTCCGTACACAGTCATGGCAGCTGTTCGCGGAATGGGAGTCGCTGTCATCACCAATACATCGGGCATGAGCCCTGCTTCAGATTCTTGTGCCTTATCGCGCAGACGAGAACGCTGTTCCACACCAAAACGGTGTTGTTCATCGACAACAACGACACCAAGACTGTGAAACGACACCGAATCTTGAATGAGTGCGTGCGTCCCGATAGCAATATCGACTGAACCGTCGGCCAAGCCGGCGAGCACCGACTTTCGCTGTTCGCCTGTCACCTTGTTTGTGAGCAATTCGATTCGCAGCTGACGGTCACCAAATAAATTGGACTCGTCAGAAATCTTGAGTGACGCCAACAGTGATCGAATACCAATGGCGTGCTGGTCTGCCAATACTTCTGTGGGGGCCATGATTGCTGCCTGATGCCCACCTTGTACTGCAGCCAACATGGTGGCAACAGCGACCAATGTTTTCCCGGAACCAACGTCACCCTGCAACAAGCGATGCATGGGAGTTGCCGAAGAAACATCTTTATAAATTTCGGCAATCGTTCGTTTCTGAGCACCCGTGAGAGGAAACGGCAACGCTTTCATAAAGCCATCGATGAGATGTCCAGAGATTTCGTGACTAAAGCCTGCAGAGTCGCGTTCCCACTGCGCTTTACGGCCTACCAACATGAGCTGAACGCGAAGTACTTCGTCGAAGGCCAAGCGGCGACGCGCAGCGGCATGTGCTTCAGCCGAATCGGGCACGTGAATATTGCGCATCGCCTCACCGCGTGCGATGAATTGATGTTTGGCTACTAGATCTGCTGGCACTGTGTCGGCAAAACCTCGTGGTGCACATTTGTTCAGTGCATCTTCGATCCACGTACCGAGATCCTTGGTGGTGATGCGAGA
The DNA here is from genome assembly GCA_009704065.1 of Actinomycetota bacterium. Classification (GTDB taxonomy): domain Bacteria; phylum Actinomycetota; class Acidimicrobiia; order Acidimicrobiales; family Ilumatobacteraceae; genus UBA2093. Next base: position 6,662 of record WLEX01000033.1, on the reverse strand, counting down.
TTTTTCACTCTGCGGATAAATGGGAAGGATGCGACCTGTTTGATTTCCGACAAGATCGACAACGGGATTTGTCATTTGCAATGTGCCGTTATATAAATCGGCTTTGCCAAACACCGCGACTTCTAACCCGGGTTGTAATTGCTTCTCGCGCCACGCCTGATTAAAAAATGTGAGTGGCAAACTGCGCCTGCCATCAGACACCACGACCTTCACCATGCCGCGACCGCGCCCACGAGTAGGGATGAGTTTTGAAGATGTAACAGTGACAACCAATAGCGAAGGAACACCTTCCTCTAATTCAGCGATGGTGGCCATATTGGTGCGGTCGATGTAACGACGGGGATACGTCTCAAGCAAATCGAGAACACTGCGAATTTCGAGACTCTCGAGGGCGGTAACTGTTTTGGGGCCAATTCCCTTGATGCGCTCGAGACCCAACTGATCGAGGTCGCGCAGTGTGAGTGGTTCGCTACTCAACGCCAAAGAGGTAGGGGTACAACGGTTGTCCACCTACATGTATTTCCACTGCCACATCGGGCCGGTTCTCCGACACCCATGCAGATATCTGATCTGTTACGGCTGGCGTTGCATCGACACCAGTGACGATGGTGAGCAACTCGCCTGTGTCGGTAATGAGATGGTCAAGTAATTGCGTACTTGCCGTAACCAAAGTTCCAGCGATTGCCACAATGCCGTCACCACGCACAATGCCAATGAAATCACCAGTGGTGACATGGCCTGCATCGGTATTGGTATCACGCACCGCTTGAGTAACTTCGCCCGTTGTCATTGATTGCGCCGCACTGGTCATGGCGGCTGCATTTGATTCGGCACCAGCCATAGGATCGTACGAGACCAAAGCAGCGAGTGCTTCGGGCATAGAACACGTAGGCACAACCCGCACATCTTTTGTGGTGAGCGCATTCACTTGCTCAGCTACCGGAATGATGTTTTTGTTGTTTGGCAAAATGATGACTTGCCGCGCGTTCATGTGTTCGACTGCTGTAAGAAGTTCTGCTGTTGACGGATTAGATGTTTGACCGCCGGAGATAACGCCGTGTACTCCGAGTTGACCAAACAACTCTGCGAGCCCATCGCCGCTTGCAACAGCAACAACGGCACATGTAACTGGTGGCAGTGATGGCGATGTGTTGCGCGACTGCACTGGCGCACCGAGTTCTGCTTCGCGCGCAGCATGTTCTTCGGCCACTTCTTCGAATAAGTCGGTCACACGAATTTGTTTCGGTCGACCACCCAGCAAGAGCGGTGCTTCGATTGCGGCACCGATGTCGTTTGTATGAATGTGGCAGTTATACAAACCCTCGCCACCGACCACCACGATGGAATCACCAATGGAGCCCCATGCTTGTTTGAAATCGTTGGCGTGTACGTCGTCCATGTCGAGCAAGAACATCACTTCGTACCGCAGTTCGCTCACGTCGACACTGCCGTCTGACTTGTGACGTAACGCAACAGCTTCTAATTGTTCCGCTGTTGGACCTTCAGAATCATCGGGCTCGGGCATCGCCTCGCCGTCAACCACATGAATAGCCGCATCGAGCAACAACAAGAATCCGGCACCACCTGCATCGACAACACCGGCATCTTTCAGAACTGGCAACATGTCGGGCGTGCGAGCCAATGCATCGCGACCAGCAACACGTGCTGCTTGCAATGTGGCAGACAAAGTTGCACCACCGCTTGCTGCGACCGCAGCAGCATCGGCCGATTCGCGCACCACAGTAAGAATGGTTCCTTCGATTGGCTTGAGTACCGCTTCGTATGCAGCTGACGAAGCGCGCTTCAATGCATCGGCCATACGAGCAGCGTTGACCTTTCCATCAGTTGTCTCACCGATGGTGCCAACAAGCCCGCGCAAGATCTGGCTGAGAATGACACCACTATTACCGCGAGCGCCCATGAGCGAACCGTGACTAATGGCTTTGCATGTGGGTTCCATGTCGGGACCCGCGCCTTCGAGTTCGGCTACTACGGCATCGAGTGTGCGCGACATATTGGTGCCCGTATCGCCGTCGGGGACTGGGTACACATTGAGTCGGTTAATGCCCGCGGCATGGGCACGCATGGCGTCACGGAAGGCGACGACGGTCTGGCGGACCTCTTTGGCACCCAAAAGCTCTAGTACTGGCACAGGTCTCAGGCTACTTTGCCGCTGCAGTTGGGGTCGCTTTGGTCTCGCTGGTAGTTTCTATTACTGCGTTCGGAAGGCGCAGACGCTTTCCCAGAAACGAAGAGGATTCCAAAATGGCTGCAGTATGCGAACTATGTGGCAAAGGCCCATCATGGGGCATGTCGGTGTCTCACTCTCATGTCCGTACCAAGCGTCGCTGGAGTCCAAACATCCAGCGTGTACGCGCGTTGGTCAATGGCTCCCCCAAGCGAGTCAACGTGTGCACCGGCTGCATTAAGTCGGGCAAAGTCACCAAGGCTGCCCGCTAAGGCGGATCATCATGCAGGGAGTTGTCAAAGCATTCGATCCATCTAGTGGAGATGGAGTCGTTATGTGCGATACCGACCTCGCCGATTACACCCTTGCGCCGAATGCGCTCGAAGGTTCCATTTTCCGTATGTTGCGTCAAGGCCAGCGTGTTGTGTTCACGCTCGATGCCTCGGGTCGCGCCACTTCCCTTTCCCTCGGATCAGAATCCGACATGGGCACGCCAGGCTTTTAGTTCTCTTTCCCCTACTCCGGATTCCCCCAATCCACCCCTAACACAATCGAGGTCCTTCGATGGCTGCAACTTCAAGCAATGCAAAGCTCACCAAGTGGGTCAACGACTGGGCAGAGATTCTCCAGCCTGATTCCATTTATTGGTGTGATGGCTCGGCAGAGGAATACGAAACTCTCTGCCAACAGTTGGTCGATGCGGGCATCTTCACCAAGCTCGATGAAGCCAAGCGCCCGAACAGCTACTGGGCACACTCCGATCCAGGCGACGTAGCTCGCGTTGAAGATCGCACGTTCATCTGTTCAGAAAATGAATCCGATGCAGGTCCGAACAACAACTGGCGTGAACCGTCAGAGATGCGTGCCGAAATGATGAACTTGTACAAGGGCGCCATGAAGGGCCGCACCATGTACGTGGTTCCTTTCTCTATGGGACCACTTGGATCCCCCATCGCTCACATTGGTGTGCAGTTGTCAGACAGCGCATACGTTGCAGTCAACATGCGCATCATGACCCGAATGGGCCAAGGCGCACTCGACGTGTTGGGCAACAACGATTGGGTGCCATGTGTGCATTCGGTCGGTGCACCACTTGCTGCTGGTCAAAAAGATTCTGCATGGCCTTGCAACCCCGACAATAAATACATCGTGCATTTCCCTGAAACTCGCGAAATCATGTCGTACGGATCGGGATACGGCGGCAACGCGCTCCTTGGCAAGAAGTGCTTTGCACTGCGTATTGCTTCTGTCATGGCACGCGATGCAGGCTGGCTTGCAGAACTCATGCTCATTTTGAAACTCACCAACCCTGAGGGCGCGTTCAAATACATTGCAGCGGCTTTCCCTTCTGCGTGTGGCAAGACAAACCTCGCCATGTTGGTTCCCACCATTCCCGGCTGGAAAGCCGAAACAATTGGTGACGACATTTGCTGGATGAAGTACGGTGCCGATGGCCGCTTGTATGCCATTAACCCCGAAGCTGGTTTCTTTGGTGTTGCTCCAGGCACCGGTTACGACACCAATGCAAACGCCATGGACACCATGACGAGCAACTCGATCTTCACCAACACTGCACACACCTCTGAAGGTGACGTGTGGTGGGAAGGCATGAGCGATGTTGCACCTGCACGCGCTACCGACTGGAAGGGCAATGACTGGAATCCTGAAAGCGATTCCCCAGCAGCACACCCCAATGCTCGTTTCACCGCCCCTGCATCTCAGTGCCCGTGCATCGCACCCGAATGGCAAGACCCAGCTGGCGTTCCCATCTCGGCCATCTTGTTCGGCGGACGTCGTCGCACCACTGTTCCTTTGGTGACCGAAGCATTCGACTGGGACCACGGTGTGTTCCTTGGCAGCATCATGGCATCAGAGACAACAGCAGCAGCCGGTGGCGCTGTAGGCAACCTGCGCTTCGACCCTATGGCAATGCTTCCCTTCTGTGGATACAACATGGCTGATTACTTTGGCCACTGGCTCAAGGTGGGCGCAGCAACAAAGAGTGAGAACCTTCCGAAGATTTTCTTTGTGAACTGGTTCCGTCGTGATGAAGATGGTCGCTTTATGTGGCCTGGGTACGGCGAGAACAGCCGCGTATTGAAGTGGATTTTCGATCGTGTCGATGGCAAGGCAAACGCCACCAAGACATCTATCGGTTATCTTCCATCACCAAGCGATATCGACACCTCTGGTCTCGACGTCACAGATGCCGACATGAATGCATTGTTATCAATCGATGCAGAAGGCTGGAAAACTGCGTTGCCACAAATGCGTGATCACTACGCGCAATTTGGTGCAAAGCTTCCAGCAAAGTTGGCAACAGCTCTTACCGAACTCGAATCAGCACTCGCCTGATTCATTTAGTAAAAAGCCCTCGCCCTAGTGGCGGGGGCTTTTTTCTTTTTACGCCTGGCCGACCAACATGGCCCGGATGCCAAGGCCCATGAGAAAGAGTCCACCAAATCCGTAGAGCAAGTACACACGGCTCTTTAGTTGTAAGCGGTAGCTGTAGATAATGGCCACGACCATAATGGCAACGAATCCGTAGAAAGCGTGGAACGCAGGAAACTCGAGTTTGTTTTTGTTCACCATGATGACGCCCAAAGTGACTTGTACGAAGATAGTGAATTGAGCCAGTCCGGTAAACCACCACAAGGCACGAGTGCGCAACGGCATGATCTTGTGAGCAGCAAGTGCCCACACACCGGCGAAGGCATTACTGAGAATGGCAACCCACGCCCACGACTTGTGAATATCAGAAATCATTAACGAAAGCACGAAGTAAATCTACCTAACGAATCAGCGTGTCGGCTTCGTTGCCCGCTTCAATAAGTTCGAGACGTCCATCTTCGTGCACTTCAAACGTGGTTACGGAACAGTTGTCGAGGCTGGTCACGAGAACCGCATCGTTATTCGTGGCCACACCAATCACTGCGTTGATGGCAATGAAATGGCTGAAAATCACAGTAGGAGTGGTGATCGCTTTCACACGCTCGCCTATTGCATCGCGATACGCAATGTAATGAGCACCCGACTTTTCACCCACTTGGGCCCATGTGCCAGCCATCGCATCGCGTAACCAATCGACTCGATCTTCGAGTGCATACCCTTCGGGCGAAGGTATCTCCCCCACCAATGCATCAATCACCACATCTTGTTTCCACGCAGTGGCCAGAGGAAATGCAGTTTGTTGGCAACGCAAGAGCGGACTCGAGATCACTGGCAATGGCCCCAGATGAGACAACTTGTTTGCAACGGCGAGAGATTGTGTGCGACCCAATTCATCGAGCGCAGGATCAGGATCGACATTCCACCCGGCAGCAGCACGTCCGTGACGCACCATGTACACACGGGTCATTCGAAAATCCAACCATCTCTCATGGGTGCATCACTTGTGGGATCGATAAACCATTCATGACCAAATTGAGCGGCGAAACGTTGTTCATCCATGGCCATAAAGAACCCAGAGTCACTGAGTTGGCTGGCATGGCACTTCATGGCAGCACGCTTCAAGGTTGCGTACTTCACCACATCGACTTTGTAGTTGATCTCTGATTCAAGTGAGCCCATGGGATTGCCATCGTCGGCAGGGCCATCGGGATTAAAGCCTTCGCCTTCTGGCAACAAACCTGCCGCTCGGGCAGCATCCATTCCACGACGAATCTGATCGCGATTCATTGTTCCTTCAAGAACTCGAACCGGAACAAGTTCGGCAGCACGATGACCAACTTTGTGCACCATGATGTGATCGGGATGACCGTAACCGCCATGCCAGTCGTAGGTGGTGAGTACGTCGGCTTTTTCTTCCCGTAAAACATCTGCAAGTTTGTGTGCTGCATCGTCGAGCGACGCATTACAGAATGCACCTTCGTTCGTATTTTGTTCCCAACCGGTCATGCCACTGTCTTCGTACCCAAGCCACACCACACGATGCACTCCGAGTGTTTCTGCTGAGCGCAAAGTCTCTTCGTGCCGCACTTCAACCAACGTTTTTCCTGCCGGCATATCAGCAGGAATTTCGCCGTGATCGCCATTGGTGGCAACAACTAAAACTACGCGGTGGCCTTCTGCTGCAGCACGGGCAATTGTGCCACCAGTGCCGATGCATTCATCGTCGGGATGTGCGTGAAAGCAAACAAGTGTCGACACTTATGCCTGCTTTGCTGCGCCACTGGCAAGCAAGGCATCGACGTTGGCAACGCCCCACTCACGCAGCACTTCTGCAGTGTGTTGACCAGCATGTGCCGACGGACGGGAAATTTCAGGTGTGGTGCGGGAAAAACGTGGTGCAGGCGCTGGCTGCATGTGTCCGTTTACATCGATAAAAGTTTTACGCTCAACGTTGTGCGGGTGGGCTGCTGCTTCACTCATGGTGAGAACAGGCGCGAAACATACGTCGGTTGCTTCCATAATGGCGCACCATTCGTCTCGAGTCTTTGCCTTCATCACTTCTTTCAAACGGTCTTTCAAATGT
>WLEX01000032.1 GCA_009704065.1 Actinomycetota bacterium | reverse complement strand
TCACGCTCGACAACCATGGTGTCGCCTTCGCCACCTTCATCGTCAAACTTCACGTCACCCATTTCAGCGTCGGCGATCATGGCATTGGCTTCATTCTCAAGGCGATTTGCTTGACCAACCAACTTGATGCGCTCTAACTGAAGTGCTTCGCGTTGTGCGAAGAGGAATTTCAAATCAAAATCTTTTGACGACGTAATGCCATCTTCTGATGGACCCTTCACGATGACAGGACGCTTCGGTGGTTCTGGCTTCTTCGCTACCTTTTTTGCAGGAGCTGGTGGCGGAGTTGGTGCAGCAACAACAGGTGCTGGAGCTACAACTTTCGCCGCTGCAACTTTCTTTGCTGGTACAACTTTTGCAGGAGCAGCTTTCTTTGCAGGAGCAACCTTCTTCACAACCTTCTTTGCAGGCGCTGCCTTCTTCACAACCTTTTTCGCTGGAGCAGCTTTCTTCACAATCTTCTTTGCTGGAGCAGCCTTCTTCACAACCTTTTTCGCTGGAGCAGCTTTCTTCACAATCTTTTTTGCAGGAGCAGCCTTCTTCGCCGGTACTGCCTTCTTTGCAGGAGCAGCCTTCTTAGCGGGTGCTGCTTTCTTTACGACCTTCTTGGCAGGCGCTGCCTTCTTGACTGGCTTTTTCTTTGTTGCCATGGTGACCACACTCTCCTTGCAATGGGCGTACGCCCATGTTGCCCCGTGAGGCTACGACCGAAAATGCCTATTTCTCAACGTGCCCGAGTGACAGAGATACCGATTGTGGTGCCTTCAATGGCGATTTCACGCTCCATTGCACTGTCCCACACCACTTCTACAGCCAACGTCTCGCCGGCAATCAGACCTTCATGCACCGCAATGTTTGCTTTGGTGGCTTCATCGACGCCAATAGTAAGGACAATGCGGTCCGATACGTTCAAATCGGCCTCACGGCGTGCCTGCTGGACTGCCCGCACGATGTCACGGGCAAGGCCCTCTGCTTCTAGCTCTGGCGTCACCACTACATCGAGCAACACAACGCCTGATCCACCAGGCAACGGCGCACTTGCTGAATCTGATTGAGTGACCAATTTCAACGAGTATTCACCAGGTTGCAACTGTTCTCCGGCCACATGAATCACGTCGCCTTCCTGGGTCCACTCCCCTTTTTTCACTGCAACGATGACTGCTTGCGTGCGAGGTCCAAGTCGCGGTCCCACTTCTGCTGGCACTACTTGCAACACATGAGATGCGACTGCATCCACATCGGTGGTGAGAATCACTTCACGGACGTTCACTTCATCGCGAATGATGTCGGCATACGTTTCGAGCAAGGGTGCATTCGCAGAAGCCACGGTCAGTGACGACAACGGCAAACGAACACGACGACTATGTGCCTTTCGTACCGATAATGCACTCGAGCACACATCGCGCACCATGTCCATTGCTGACACCAATGTGGCATTGCGCGGCAAGAGTGCAGAAGTCGGCCAATCGGTGAGATGAACACTTCCCGCAGAATCTCCATGAAGACCAGCAAAGATTTCATCGGTCAGCAACGGCAATAACGGTGCTGCAATACGTACGACGTAGTCGAGAACAGTGTGCAACGTATCAATGGCGTCTTGGTCGCCCGCCCAAAAGCGATCGCGACTACGGCGGATGTACCAATTTGTCACAACGTCGAGGAATGACCGAATAGTTCCACACGCCGCATAGAGGTCGTAGGTATCCATTGATCGAGTGACCGAATCAATCACGTCGGCCAATTTAGACAACACATATTGATCGAGAACATTCGCCGAATCGGTACGAACATGGCCCGACTTGTTATCTGCATTCGCATACAACGACAAGAAGTAATACGAGTTCCACAACGGCAACAACACTTGTCGAACCGTGTCACGCATGCCCTGATCGGTGACTGAGAAATCTCCGCCTCGCAAAATGGGAGACGACAGCAGATACCAGCGCATGGCGTCAGCACCATGTGAATCGAACACCTTCATGGGGTCGGGATAGTTACGAAGGCTCTTCGACATTTTCGCGCCATCGTCACCTAGAACGATTCCGTGACTGACACAGGATGAGAACGATGGGCGATCGAATAGTGCAGTGGCCAATACATGCAGTGTGTAGAACCAGCCTCGGGTTTGACCGATGTATTCAACAATGAAGTCGCCTGGATAATGATTTTCGAACCACTCACGATTCTCAAACGGATAATGCACTTGGGCGAAAGGCATCGAGCCGCTTTCAAACCAGCAATCGAGCACTTCAGGTACGCGACGCATCATTGACTTACCGGTCGGATCATCGGGATTAGGACGAACTAAATCGTCGATAGTGGGTCGATGTAGATCAGTTACTTCTACTCCGAAATCTCGACTGAGATCTTCGATACTTCCGTACACATCGATGCGAGGATACGCAGGATCATCGCTCTTCCACACGGGAATCGGTGAGCCCCAGAAGCGGTTACGACTGATCGCCCAATCACGTGCGTTGGCAATCCACTTGCCGAAGGTGCCGTCTTGAATGTGTTCAGGAACCCACGAGATTTGTTGGTTGAGTTCCACCATGCGGTCACGGAACTTCGTGACTTGAACGAACCACGAAGAGACCGCGCGGTACACCAATGGTTCTGAGCAACGCCAGCAATGTGGATATGAGTGGTTGTAGGAATCATGACGAATGACAACTCCCATTTCCTTGAGTGCCTTGATGACATCGGTATTTGCTTCAAATACGTGACGTCCTGCCCATGGAGTTACTTCAGAGGTGTACTGGCCATGTTCGTCCATTGGACAAATGGTGGGAATGCCCGCAGCGTTGCACTCGTTTTGGTCATCTTCACCAAAACCTGGTGCCATGTGCACCACTCCGGTGCCGTCTTCGGTTGTAACAAAATCAGCACCTAAAACTTGAAACGCATTTTCTGTATCAGCAAAGAACGGAAAGAGAGGCGTATACAAACGACCCACCAACTCAGACCCCTTGACGGTGGCAACAACCTCAGCCCCTTCAAGTTCCTTTTCATAAGCACCCATACGAGCCTCGGCAAGGATGTATGTATTGCCGTCGGGATGAGACAACGAGACATAATCAACATCTGGCCCCACTGCCAAGGCAAGGTTCGATGGCAATGTCCACGGCGTCGTGGTCCACGCCAGGATCTTTTCGCCTGTGTCTAATTGGAAAGCAACGGTCAGTGCCGGATCTTGGCGATCCTTGTACACATCGTCCATTCGTGTTTCTGTATTACTGAGCGGTGTCTCACAGCGCCAGCAATATGCCAACACACGAAAACCTTCGTATATAAGACCTTTGTCCCACAATGTACGAAATGCCCACATGACACTTTCCATGTACGGCGTGTCGAGAGTTTTGTAATCGTTTGCAAAATCGACCCATCGTGCTTGACGCGTGACATATCGCTGCCACTCATCGGTGTATCGCAACACACTGGTACGACATGCATCGTTGAACTTATCGATACCGAATGCAGCAATCGCAGGGTGACCTGCAATGCCTAATTCCTTTTCAGCCTCAACTTCCGCGGGTAGCCCATGGCAGTCCCAACCGAAACGACGCTCGACATGGCGTCCACGCATTGTTTGGTAACGAGGTACTGCATCTTTTACAAAACCAGTGAGCAAATGTCCATAGTGAGGTAATCCGTTTGCAAACGGAGGACCATCGTAGAAGATGAATTCATTGTCTCCGTTAGTCCCTACCGGCCGCGCATCGATACTTTTTTGAAAAGTATTGTCACGTTCCCAACGTTGCAAGACACCTTCTTCAAGGCGAGGGAAATGGGGCTGGGGGTCAACCTGCGGATACGTCACGCAGTAAGGCTAGAGGCATGCAGGTGCGAGCCCTACGGATGGTGGCTATGCGAGTGAAGCCAAGAGGGGCATGATCACGATATTGATCAGCAAGAGCACCACAAGTGGTGTGAAGTCGAAAGGCCCGGTGGCGGGCATTACTCGACGAATTGGAGCAAAGACAGGTTCAGTCAAGCGATACAAAAGATCGACGACCGGTGCAAAAGGGCTGCCCGGGGAAATAGGAAAAAAGGAAGAAATAGCGCGAGCAATAATGACGAACGAATAGAGCTGTACTAGCGAATACAAAATTCCCATGAGGACTTAGTACCGAGCCGAATCGAAGCTGACAGCAGGCTTCAAGAGATACACACCGCTACCAACTTTTTCCATCGTGCCGCCAAGTGCGTAACACATGCCGCTGGAAAAATCGATAACACGGCGCAGCATTTCACGGTCTGCGCCTTCAAGATTCACAATGACTGGAACACCCTCTTTGAAATGATCGGCGATCTCTTGTGCTTGATTGAAATTTCGTGGGCGTACTGTGATGGTGTCACCTGCTGCAGCAACGGGGCGCACTGTTGGCGATGTACGTGGTGTACCCACGGGGCGCACCTGTAATCCAGAATCGTCAGGGCGACGTGTTGCACCTGTGTCGTCAGCACGCATAGGCCGAGCAGCTGGTCGCTGTGTCTCTGAAGAATACTCTGGCTCGAATCCACCGCGACGAGGATCTGCGACGGGCCGAGGTGCGCGAGCGGGGCGCTCGTATTCCATTGACATGTCGTAGTCGTCGTAGGTTTCCTCGCCACTGAGACCTAGATAATCCATTGCACGGCGGAAAAACGACATGGCCACAGGCTAATGCACATATCTAGCCCAATGGTGGACAGGGCTTTAGCGTGCGGGACGAGCGCCAAACAGTGCACTGCCAATGCGCACCATGGTGGAACCACACCCCACAGCCGTCTCATAGTCGCCCGACATCCCCATAGAACAGTGCTCGAGCCCCTGTTCATCAGTCAGTACCCGCAGTTGTGCAAATGACGCTTGTTGTTCAGCAATTGTGCCGTTGGTGGGGCCAATAGTCATGAGTCCGCGGACAAGTAGTCCCGCCGATTCTGCAGTGGTACGAAATTGATCCACCATGGCAGGAGCTATCCCCCCTTTGGATGCCTCATTTGTTGTGTCGATCTGCAGCAGGATCGCAGCTCCTGGGGCGCGCTTCCCCAATTCTTTGATGACAGATTCCGAGCCCACCGATTGCCAGAGATCTACATGAGCAGCAAGCTGGCGAACCTTGTTCGACTGGATCCCGCCGATGAAGTGCACATCGATAGCTGGAATCCCCTCTTCCACTTTGGTGAGTAGTTCTTGCGCGTAGTTCTCGCCGACCCCGTCGCACCCAGCACTAACAGCAGCCAGAATTGCATCGACAGAAAAAGTCTTAGTCACCGCTATGAGAGCAACGTCTGTACCGCCACACTCAATAATGCGCCGACGAAGTGCGTCGACGTTATCTGCGACCTGCGAAGGGTCGATCAAAGGAAGTTCTACTTCAGAAACGAAGGGACATCGAAGTCGTCATCGTCATCTGACAGTGGATCACCGTCAGAGAAGATGTCACGCACGTTGCTCGATGATGGACGCGACTCTGTGGAACGCGATGCTGATCGAGTACCAAACGATGCTGCGCCTGAGCCGGCATCCCACCGTTCGAAACCTGCAGCAATAACAGTGACCTTGATCTCGTCACCCATCTCGTCGTCGATAACAGTTCCGAAGATGATGTTTGCATCTTGGTGAGCCACTGCGTGAACCACTTCAGCTGCTGCGTTGACTTCGAAGAGACCCATGCTCGATGGACCGGTGATATTGAGCAAGATTCCGCGAGCACCATCGATTGCTGCTTCGAGCATTGGGCTCGAAATAGCATCTTTTGCTGCTGTAACGGCTCGATTGTCGCCACTGGCGATACCGATGCCCATGAGAGCTGATCCGGCGTTGGTCAGGATCATCTTCACGTCTGCAAAGTCGGTGTTAATCAGTCCTGGAGTGGTGATGAGGTTGGTGATACCAGCCACACCTTGCAGCAAAATCTCATCTGCCATCTTGAAAGCATTCACCAGAGAGGTCTTGTCGTTTGCAACTGTGAGCAATCGGTCATTCGGGATCACAATGAGCGTGTCGACTTTTTCTTTCAGACGCTGAATTCCGTTGTCGGCCTGCACAGAGCGGCGACGGCCTTCGAACTGGAATGGACGAGTGACGACACCAATAGTGAGGGCACCAACACTCTTTGCAATTTCTGCAATAACAGGTGCTGCGCCGGTACCGGTACCGCCACCTTCGCCCGCAGTAATAAACACCATGTCGGAGCCACTAATGAGCTCTTCAATTTCTTCACGATGCGCTTCTGCAGCTGCGCGACCCACATCGGGATCAGAGCCTGCACCAAGACCGCGCGTGAGGTCACGACCAATGTCGAGCTTGACATCGGCATCGCTCATGAGGAGCGCTTGCGCGTCTGTATTGATGGCGACGAATTCGACGCCACGCAGACCTGCGTCGATCATGCGGTTGACAGCGTTAACGCCGCCTCCGCCGATTCCGATCACTTTGATAACAGCGAGATAGTTCTGTGGTGCACCGGCCATGGGCCATTTACCTCCAGTAAGGAGTCCTGTAGGACTGAGTTGCTCAAGTTTTCCACAATGGGAGCCCATTTTGTGGCAATACTCAATTTGAGACCCGGATTATCGAATTTGAACAGCTGCTTCACCGGTCGAAACATCGATCACGGAGAGGGTCGCAGGGTCCTGACGACGCAACAACACCACCACTGCCACCAATTTGTCTTGCAGGTCGGTCGGTGGACCAAACCGGATAATGGTGGCCCCCTTCAGAATCATCGACAGCTCTCCGCCAGTGCTTAATTCGAGAGATTTCACTTTGGGTCGCACTTCATCGGGCAGTGCGAGCACTAATTGAGCGGCTGCTCGATATGCATCGTCGGCAACGGCCCCGGCTGCGAGATCGGGCCCTTGGCCAATGACTTGGAGATACTTCGTGGGAAATCCTTTAAGAACTGCGATGACATGACCCCGAGCGTCGACGATGCGAGCCTTCCCATCTGCACCTACGTACCAGACCACTGGTTCACGTTCCGATACTTCAACGATTGCTTTGCTCGGAAACCGTGTGGTCACACGTACATCAGACACCCACGGGTCAGCTAGCAAAATCTCTCGTGCGCGGGCTGTATCGACAGTGAAAACAGAAGCGCCTTTCAGGGTTTTTGTTACAGATGCAATTGTTTTGTCCGAGGTGTACACAACACCTTCAATCGCGATGTTCCGAATTGCAAAAATCGGACTTGCAAGAATTGCCATCACAACGACAATGAGTCCGACGACCGCCCCTGCCATCTTTAGCCACTTCACTTTTCGCAGTCGTTCCCTGCGTTGGTGGCGACGTTGACGTTCTTCGAAACGCGAATCTGGCCGATCGTCGTCGACAATCACCACACGGTCGAGATCGACATCGTCAATTACCACTAATGAATTGTCATCATCCCCTGCCACCTCTTCAGAAAGGCCGAGCAGCAATGGGTCTACGGGTGTTACACGAGGCAACGGTTCAGAAATTGTCTCATCGACAATGCTGATGACATTAGAAACTTCTTCGGGTTCGAGTGCAAATTCACTAGGCGTTACATCTGATATCTCAACAAGAGTTTCCGTTGTTATGTCGACGATTGCTACCGAAGTGTCGTCGCGTGGTCCGAATAGTTGAGTCAGTTCAGCAAGCACCTCGTCAGACACTTCCGTTACGGCAATCTCATCTGGCCTCTTCGGTGGTGAATCGTGATTGTTATCGCTCATCTTCGCCCAATACTTTTTGCAGATTCGCCCCAGCCTCGAGCCGACCGGATTCATTATGGCGTGGATCAGCAAATTGCTCTTCTATGTCGGGCGAGAAGCCAATCAACCGCACTTCGCTTCGTAAACGGATGTGATGCACACGTTCGACTTCCTGTTGCACGTGCTGCATTATGGAAACGATGTCGCTTGGAGTAGCGCCGTCAGATGCCTGAATGAAGTTGGCGTGCTTTTCTGATACTTGAGCACCACCGACCGAATATCCACGAAGGCCGAGTTCATCGATGAGAGCACCAGCGCTACGGGCACCGTCAAGTGGATTGACAAATACTGAACCTGCATTTCGCCCACCAGGCTGATGTTCCCGCCTCCATGCCACCACTGCATTAATTTCGTTTGTACCTGCAGCTGTGTTGGTGGAAGTGGTGGCAAGAGTTGCGCTTGTTACCACGTGATGTGGCGCAATTACAGAACCACGAAAATGTAGACCAAGCGAATGAGCAGGAACCACTTCACGTCGACCAGATTTCAACGAGATTATCTCTACGTCGCGAAGCGAGCTTGCCATGTCGGCACCGTGACCGCCTGCGTTCATACGCACCGCACCACCCACTGTTCCCGGAATGCCGACACACCATTCGAGGCCACCTCGTTCAGCAGCCACAGAGCGTCGAGCAAGTACCGGCATGAGAACTCCACCGCCAACTCGCACATGATCGTCTTGTACTTCAATTGCGTCAGCTCCGGTAGCTCCCGCCAAAAGAACCACTACCCCATTGAAACCATGATCTGCTATCAGCACATTGCTTCCACGGCCCAACACCACGACAGGAATGTGAGGGTGAGAGGAGAGAATCTGAGCAACATGGCCGATGCCTTCGACCGTTGATTTCACGACGCATGCAGCGTTGCCACCAACGCCATAGGTCGTGAGGGGCGCCAATGACACATCGATGCGCACTTCAATCCCCGCATTGTGAAAATCCTGAATCACTGACGGCATCATGATTGTGCTTCTCGCAGATCATCGGGGAAAGTTTCAATATCGCCACACCCCATCGACAGACATACATCGCCTGGCGACAACCACTGAGCGACAGCAGCAACAACATCAGTTCTCTGAGGTGCCCACACCACTTCAGCACCAGGATTGGATTGATTGACAGCTTTCACAACCAATTCGCCTGTGACTCCTTCAATGCGAGGAGTACCCGATGCATACACATCAGTGATCACAATGCGATCGGCGTTACGAAAACAATTGGCATATGTATCTGCCATGGTGGCAATGCGATGAAAGCGATTGGGCTGAAACACGGCGACCACTCGTCCACTACAGGACGGATGTGAGCGAGCAGCAGCAATGGCCGCTTCGATTTCGGCCGGCAAATGCGCATAATCGTCGACCAAAAGCGCTCCGCCAAACGTGCCCCGTTCCGTAAATCGTCGGGCTACACCTGC
>WLEX01000031.1 GCA_009704065.1 Actinomycetota bacterium | reverse complement strand
CGATTGGCCAATTAGAGGGCGGTATTGCGCAGGGACTCGGCCTAGCGGTCATGGAAGAAATCGTTGTGACGGATGGAAAAGTTCGTAACCCCAGTTTTACCGACTATCTCTTGCCAACCGCGCTGGACGCTCCAGTAGTGGTTGCTCGTTTCATTGAAGAACCGGATCCTCAAGCGCCCATGGGTGCCAAGGGAATCGGCGAGCCTCCCTGCATTTCAGTGACACCGGCAATCGTGGCTGCGATACGCAACGCGATAGGTAAACAAATTGATCGCTGTCCAGTTCGACCTCAAGATATTTGTTTGTAGTTATTCGCCAAATACTTGTCGTGTGTAATCGTTAGCGAAGACTCGATGAGGATCTATTTGATTTCGTACATCAATGAAGTCATCGAATCGTGGATATAAAACTCGTAATTCTTGCGCAGTTTGGTAGTGCATCTTGCCCCAGTGCGGACGACCTTCATACGTTTTCATGATTGATTCCACATCATGAAAGAACGGTTCTTTCTCCATGCCTTTATAGACGTGCACTGCGATGTATGCAGAGTCGCGACCATAAGACGTAGACAGAGGAACATCATCTTGTTTTGTAAAACGAACCTCAACTGGAAAGTTAAGTAAGTAGCCCTTGCGTTCAATCATTGCGCGGAGTTCCTGCAAGGCGGGAACCACCGACGCAGCAGGGATGGCGTATTCCATTTCGTAGAATTTCACTAGACGGGGACTCGCAAAAATTTTGTAACTGTCGTTTACATATTCACGCGATCCCGATGATGGCAACGCCGTTGCAAGCCGAGGAATAAGTGAAGGACGCAACTTCCCCACTTTGCATAACGCACCGAAGGCATAATTCTCCATAAAAGTTTTGCCAATCCAACCTCTGATAGGAGGCAGTGGATCTAAAGGATCATCGGTTCGATTGTTCCTCTTAGTGAGCGCCCATCGCGTGTGAGGTATCCAGAAAAATTCAAAGTGGTCATGCTCGTGCGCCAACTCATGAATTTGTGGGAGAAGCGAATCCAAGGTGAACGGCGCTTCACTCGCCCGCAATCGAAAAGCTGGAACTGCTTGAATGGTGCATTCCACTACGACACCAAGAGCCCCTACTGACACTCGCGCCATTTCGAAGATGTGTGGGTGTTCAGTGAGCGAACATGAGATGATTTCACCAGAGGCCGTGACAAGAGTGAGCGCCACCACCTG
Source organism: Actinomycetota bacterium (assembly GCA_009704065.1). Taxonomy (GTDB): domain Bacteria; phylum Actinomycetota; class Acidimicrobiia; order Acidimicrobiales; family Ilumatobacteraceae; genus UBA2093. The sequence goes on along the minus strand of WLEX01000031.1, from coordinate 8,408 downwards.
CGCGGCCAGACCAGTGAGCTCTGTGCCTGTTCCGTGGGTGGACGTAGAGATGGCTCCCGCAACCGTTTGATATGCAATGTCACCCAAATTGGCCATCGCTAGACCTTCGGCCGCCAAGAGACGGTTCAGGGTGTTGAGGGTGGTGCCAGCACCCACCGTGACCTGAAGCTTCTCTCTATCAATAGACCGAATCCCAGATAGAGCGTCGATACGTAACAGTCGACCATTTGTAGCCGCAGCACCAGTAAAACTGTGCCCAGAACCGACCACCTTGACTGTTTCCCCAAGTAGTGCCGCTTGGGACACGATGCTGGCAACTTCTCCTACCGACCTTGGGCGTGAAATTGAGAGTGGCCGGGCTGTCTGATTTCCAGCCCAGTTCTTCCATGTGGTTGCCATAATGCCTCCTGCGACCCCCTATTTGTATCGTAAATACGGTCTGACCACACTCATCCAACTCTCAAAGTTCCTACCCAGACCGCATAAGGTGGAGACCGAAAGTTAAAGGGAAGATATGACCATCACTCAAGTTCCACTCGTCGATTACTTGGTACTCGCTCCATCGCCACATCTCGTAGCAAACGAATGCACCAAATGCGGTGCTCGCTATTTCGATCGTCGCAATGCATGTGCCTCTTGCTTCGCAACGGATTTCAAAAAGTCGAATATTGATAGTGATGGCATTGTTCGGTCTTTCACAATCGTGACCTTTGCAGCCCCAGGCGTTCCGGTGCCGTTCGTTGCAGCAATTATCAATTGTGGCGGCACCAGCGTTCGAGCAAATCTCATCAATGTTGACCCAACCCCAGAGAAGGTCACATTAGGAATGAAAGTTCGTCTTGCCACCTATTCTCTTGGTCTCGACGACAACGGAGCTGAAGCCATTGGCTTTGGTTTCGAGCCCGCATAAATTACAACTACCACTACTACCACCACCAAAACATCGGAGAACACAATGGCATCAGACGACATCTACATCCTTGGTATTTACATGACCAAGTTCGGGAAGTATCCCGACAAGGACACCGTTGACCTTGCATCAGAAGCGGTGATCGCAGCACTCGCTGACGCTCAAGTGACAATGAAAGATATTGGCATCATGGCCGCTGGTTGTCTCATGGGACAAGGTGGCATTGGTCAGATGATTCAAAAGCAAGTGGGCCAAACCGGTATCCCCGTGTACAACGTCTCTAACGCGTGCGCAACCGGTGCAACTGCATTGCGTACAGCGATCATGGCTATTAAAGCTGGTGAATGCGATATGGGACTTGCAGTCGGTGTAGAAAAGCTTGCTGGTGTAGGTCTTCTTGGCGGAGGCGGAACACCAAAGGGCAAGAACAAAGAGTGGACTCCTTCAGGTCGCTACGGTTCAGTCACCAATACCGATGGTTTGGTCGGCACAGCTGCCATGCCAGGCACATTTGCCCAAGTGGGAATGGAATATGGCCACAAGTACGGTGGCGCAACATTCGAGCTGTTCGCAAAAATTTCGGAGAAGAATCACGCTCACTCCACTCTTAATCCATTAGCTGCTTACAACAAGAAGATGAGCCTTGAAGAGATCATGAACGACATCATGATCTCTTATCCGAACACTCGTCCTATGTGTTCAGCTAACTGCGATGGCGCAGCCGCTGCAGTAGTGGTTAGCGGAACCAAGCTCAAAACCTTGTCGCTAGAACAACAACGCCGCGCAATCAAAGTGTCTGCCTCAATCTTGACTAGTGATCCATATCAAGAGGCATGTCAGGTACTTCCTGATGTCAACACTTTGACGCGTATCGCAGCCAAACAGGCCTACGAGCAGGCTGGCGTTTCCCCCGCTGATCTCAACCTCGTTGAACTTCACGACTGCTTTGCAACAGCCGAATTGGTGCACTACGACAATCTCATGTTGTGTGAAGAAGGCGGCGCAGTCGACTTCTTCAATTCAGGCGCAACCTGGCGAGACGGGTCCATGCCTGTGAATGTCTCGGGTGGTCTTGAATCCAAGGGACACCCCATTGCAGCTACTGGCATTGCCAATATCTGGGAAGTGTGCCACCACCTTCGCGGAGAAGCTGGACCTCGACAGATTGAAGGCGCAAAAGTTGGACTTGCTCACGTGATTGGTCTTGGTTCTGCTTGCGGAATCCACATTTTGGAGAAGTCCTCGCTCTGACCTCTGACCATTTTGTAGACGGCTTCACGGCTCCGGGATTTTCCGGCGTTCGCGAAGCATTCGTCAACAATTTCGTTGAGCACAATGAAATCGGCGGCGCCTGCACAGTTAGTGTACGCGGCGAAGTAGTCGTAGATCTATGGGGTGGTTACGCTTCGCTCGACCACACGCGGATGTGGACTCCTGAAACCCTTGTCAACGCTTTCAGCGTTGGTAAAGGCATCACGGCACTAATCGCTGCGATCTTGGTTGATCAAGGTGCACTCTCGTACCAAACACGGGTCAGCGACGTGTGGCCAAAATTTGTAGGCGGCGGAAAAGAAGATCTCCTATTTGAAGACCTTCTTGGGCACCGCACCGGACTCCCCACCTTTCACGACACCCTGCCGGCCCTGTCGATGTATGACTGGTCGTATATGTGTGATGCACTTGCTCGCGAGAAGCCTTGGTGGAAACCAGGCACAAATCACGGCTACCACGTAAATACATACGGTTTTCTCGTTGGTGAAGTGATTCGTAGAGCAACAAACTCATCGGTTGGGCAACACATACACAAAATGCTTCATTCCCCATTGCAGGCCGATATGTTTCTCGGCGTTCCCGAGAGTGAGCACGGTCGCATCGCAGAGTTCGAATGGCCAACGAACGCAATTCCTACCGTTGACACCGCTGGTTTCAGCGACGAGCAATTACTCGCTTACAACACGTACAACAACCCAGAAGGTACTTCGGGTGGCGGAACTGTAAATACAACCGAGTGGCGGTTAGCCGAAATCCCCAGTACAAATTTGCACGCCAGCTCACGCGGAATTGAACGCGTCTATCGCGAACTCACAAATTCAGGGGGGACTTTGCTGTCCGCACATGGCCTCAACGAATCTTTAGTTGAAATGTCCAATGGACCCGATGTAGTGCTCGGACGAAATTCGCGCTTTGGTCGTGGCTTTCAGATTCCGCTACCCGAGAGAGGCTTTGGACCACACCCGGAGGCATTTGGTCATTTCGGTGCTGGAGGTTCTGTTGGATTCAGTGATCCTCGTTCTGGAGTTGCCTTTGGTTACGTCATGAATCAAATGGGGCCGCGTTGGCAGAACCCTCGTAATCGTGCATTGATCGACGCTGTGTATTCTTCTTTGTCATGAAGCGTCAATTGATCACGGTGATCTCTGCGATGTTGATAGTGACATCGATTTCACTCACCGCACCGCAACACTTGGCTACTGCATCACCTACCCCAATGCCACGCGTCACTTTTCGTATTCAGACCGAAGATCCAGTTGTTTTCATCACCATCGACGATGGCTCAGATATGCCAGCAGATGCCCAAGCAGTGCTCGAAAGATTGCAATGGCCCATAACAAGTTTCGTGCTTCCTAACTATCTCCGAGCTGATCCACAATGGTTTACTTCTTTAGGTTCAGTCAACGACATTGGCAGCCACACCATTCGTCATACCGTCTTGAAACGCAAGTCTCTTGCAGTGCAGACCGAAGCAATTTGTGGCGGACACAGTCAAGTTGCTTCACTAGTTCAAGATTCCGTTCCGTATTTTCGACCCCCAACAGGCCTGTACGACAGCACAACATTGCGTGCAGCAGCGTCCTGTGGAATTACCGACATCTTGCTATGGCGAGTGTCAGTAAATGGACGAACGATCACCACTTGGGGTGGAGATATTCGTGCTGGCGACATCATTTTGATTCATTACGTCGGGTCATTGGCGAAGAGTTTGCGACGTGTCGAAAAAGAACTGAAGAGACTTCATCTGCAACCTGCCCGATTGTCTGACTATTTGCATTCGGGCACAAAAAAAGCGGCGCCTCAGCGCCGCTAGTTCTTTGGTGTCGAAGGGGGGACTTGAACCCCCACGCCCGTAAGGGCGCCAGCCCCTTAAGCTGGTGCGTCTGCCGATTTCGCCACTTCGACGTGGAATAGAAAGGTTATCGAGCAATCTGCCGAAAAGGCAAGGTCACTTGGAAAGCAGGAAGGCCAGTGCGATGACCGTGAACAGCCAGACTGTGGCAAAGACCGTGGTAATGCGGTTGAGGTTCTTTTCGGCAGCGGCCGAGCCCAAAGCCGCGCCACTCGCTCCACCGAACATGTCGGAAAGCCCTCCACCTTGGCCACTGTGGAGCAAGACGCCCACAATGAGGGACAGCATGGAGACAACATTGATGACAAGAGTGATGTACATGACTACGGAACGCACGGTTTCCACTCTATCGGTCTAAGAAGGTCTAATACCAAGGCTCACAGGGACTTCATTAGGGAAATGGCATGCCACGACTCTTCCCGCCTCGTCTGGAGCCAATACTGGCTCTTGTTGAGCGCACAGATCGGTCGCCTTCCAACACCGTGTTCGAAACCGGCACCCCGACGGAGGATCTATGGGCGACGGAACATCTCCCACCAAGCGAATTCGATGGCCATTACCCCGCTCAGATGGACGTGCAACGGGCACAGCGGACAAAAGGGCCATTGTGTAAGGGTGAGCGGGTCGAGAATACACATCGGCGGCTGGGCCAATCTCTACAACTTTGCCTAGATACATCACAGCAACCTGATCGGCGATGTGCCGGACAACCGATAAGTCGTGTGCAATAAACACATAAGACAGACCCAATTCTTTTTGGAGGTTTTCCAAAAGATTAAGAATTTGCGCCTGGATCGAAACGTCAAGTGCCGACACTGGTTCATCGGCCACAATCACCGTGGGCTCGAGAGCGAGAGCACGAGCGATACCGATCCTCTGCCTCTGGCCCCCAGAAAACTCATGAGGATATCTGTTGTAATGCTCAGGGTTAAGACCCACTCGTTCCATGAGTTCTTGCGTTCGTGCCATCTCTTGCCCTTTGGGCACGATGTGCTGAATAGCGAGAGGCTGACTAATAATTTGACCAATACTGTGACGAGGATTGAGTGACGAATACGGATCTTGAAAAATCATTTGTAATTTGCGTCGAGTCTTACGCAAATCGGAACCACTCAATGTTGTTATGTCGACACCATCGAGAAGCACAGATCCAGACGTCGGGTCGATGAGACGAGTGACAAGCCGAGCCAATGTGGACTTGCCACACCCAGACTCTCCCACTATTCCCAGCGTTGTTCCTTTTTGAACGGTCAGCGAAACCCCATCAACAGCCCTCACACTATTGGTGGGTCTGCCAAGAATTTTTGAAGCTCCGGTCGGAAAGTACTTCACCAAGTCGATTGCTTGCAGGGCTAGATCGTTCGTCATGCGCGTGCTGCCTTCCTACCAAGAGACACGATGACATCGTCAGAAAGATGGCAAGCTGTAGACGATCCGAGTGTTCCGATAGAACGCAGTTCTGGCACAACAGACACACACTTCCCGTTACCGAATTCAACAAATTCACAGCGAGGATGAAAAGAACAACCGCTTGGAAGTGATATCAGGGAAGGAGGGGAACCAGCAATTGTGTCTAACTGTCCGCGATCGCTGGCTTCCAAACTCGTAACAGCACCCAGTAGTCCGAATGCGTACGGATGAACAGGTTCGGCGAACAGTGCTGATACGGAACTAGTTTCCACAATTCGACCCGCATACATGACGAGCACATTGTCTGCTACTTCAGCTATGACACCTAGGTCGTGGGTAATCAAGATGATGGCCATATTGAACTCGAGTTGAAGACTCTTCATGAGATCAAGGATCTGGGCTTGCACAGTGACATCTAACGCGGTGGTGGGTTCATCTGCAATAAGCACTTTGGGCTGATTGATAAGTGCAATAGCAATCACAATTCTTTGACGCATTCCGCCAGAAAACTGATGAGGATATTCGTCTATCCGCTTCTCCGGATTGGGAATACCTACTTTGGTCATCATGTCGAGAACCAAAGATCGCACAACAGACTTATCAACTCCGTGATGATGCACCTCATACGCCTCGGCTATTTGGTGACCGACCGTGTAATACGGATTGAGAGCAGACAAAGGATCCTGAAAGATCATTGCAACATCTTTCCCACGAATAGACCGCACCTCATCTTCGGAGGCTGTGAGAATATTTGTACCCTCGAGGAGAATTTCACCTGTCGTGGTGGCCGAGGAAGAATTATTTAGTCTCATTATCGATGATGCAGTGACTGATTTTCCCGAGCCGCTTTCGCCAACAATTCCCAATGTCTCGCCTAACGCCAGATCAAAAGAGAGTTTGTCCACCGCAATAACGTCGCCATCTGCAGTCGCAAACGCAACACTCAAGTTTCGAACCGAGAGCACTGAGGTGTTCGACATCATCTAACCCGGACCCTCGGATCGAGATACCCGTAAGCGATATCGACCAAGACATTGGCCAGGACAATGAATACTGCAGCCACCAATGTGGTTCCCACCAACACCGGTAGGTCAGATTCGACAACAGCTCGAATTGACATTCTCCCCATGCCAGGCAAAGAAAAGACACTCTCAGTAATGATGGCGCCGCCGAGGAGACCTGCAAAATCTAAACCGGCGATTGTGACAATCGGAATCATCGCCTGACGCATGACATAGCGGCGCAAAATAACTCTTTGACGAAGTCCTTTCGCTACACCCAAGCGAACAAAATCTTCATTCATAGCTTCGAGCATGCCATTCCTAGTCAGACGCGTATATGAAGCAGCCGAGAGAACCGCTAACACCAGCCAAGGAAGAATCATTGTCTGCAGAAAGGCTTGAGGGTTGTCGAATGGCGACTCATAAGAAGGGAAAGGGAGAATACGCAACCAAATCACAACGGAAAACAAGACGAGAAGTCCAATATAAAAAGTAGGAAGACTGACTCCGATAGAGGTGAACAACGAAGCAGCACGATCTTGCCATTTACCGCGATGTAAAGCAGCGATGGCTCCAACTCCGATACCAATGATCATCCACAAGATGAATGCACCAATCGACAGGTAGGCGGTGACGGGGAATGTTTGAGCAATAAGTGTGGTGACACATTCATGTTGGCCAAAGGAGTACCCAAGAGACGGTGCTGCGCAAGAAAAAGCTGCGGCGCCCATTCCATAATCTCTGCCTACAAATATGCCTTTCAAAAAGAGCCAATACTGCTCAAGAAAAGACTTGTCATACCCCAGTCGAATTCGATTGGCGGCAATGATGTCTGGTTTGCAATTCTTTCCGCATGTGAGTGCTGCGGGATCTGCAGGCAACATGGCAAAAAGCATGTACGTGAAAAACGAGACGGCTAGAAGCAACACAACCGCAAAGAACAATCGCCTTACAACAAAAATGAACATGTGCGAATACCCTCCCCTGTAACACTAATTCTCTTATGGGCTGAACAACAAAGGAGGTGCCGATACAAGATCGACACCTCCTTTGACTGAACTAATTAGTTTTAGGACTTGACGTACAAATCGCCATAGTTAAAGGCACCAAAAGGACCCCATTGGTAAGCATTGCCGACCTTTGAGCCCCAAATGCTCTGAGCCTTGGTGAAAGTTCCGGGCAGAGCCCACAAACGATCAACAATGAACTGATTCAGTTCTTGCCACTTCTTACCCTGAGATTCACGGTCGAGATCAGCCTTTGCAGCATCAATCATCTCCTGGAATTTCGCATAGTCAGGATCATCGGCATTGCGCGTGAGGTTGAAACCACCAGTAGTGGAGAACAGCTCAGGAATAACCGTCGATGCATTGGCCCAGTCTGGAGCCCATCCACCACGAGCGATGTCGTAATTGGTCTCTGGGTTCATCACTGTTGGCCAATAATTACTTGGCTCTACTGGCTCATCCTTCAACTTGATACCAACCTTGCTCATGGAGTCAATCCAAATCGCAATCGCCTTGTCCCATGTGGGAGTTGCTGGACGGTAGTAGGTCAGGCCATCTTTTGCGTGTTGTGCAATTTCTGGACATGCAGTCTCTGCAGCAGTCATTGCGGCCTTTGCAGCTTCGACGTTTGCTGTTCCATCCTCATTGAGACCTTCAGGAAGTGTCGACTTCTTGTAGTCAAGAGTCAGAGCAGGCTTAACAAAGCCATCAGCGAAGTCACCTGTGTACGGTCCGCCACCAGCTTTACGAAGTGCTTCGCGATCGAGAGCCAAGTAAATAGCTTTACGAACATCGAGGCAAGGCAAAGCCTTCACACTTAAGTTGGTGTACGTAACGTATGGGTCGTAATAATCAACGCGGCGATTCTTGAATGTTTCATCATCAAAAATTGTTGGAAGATTTTCAGGCTGAATACCAAATGACACTGCGTACTGATCATCGCCAGCATCCTTGAT
>WLEX01000030.1 GCA_009704065.1 Actinomycetota bacterium | reverse complement strand
CTTGCATCTATGCCTGCTCCAACAGAATTGCGACGTGTCTCTGCTCGTCTCGGTGCCATCGCCGAGTCAGCCACCCTGGCGGTTGACGCCAAGGCCAAAGCCTTAAAGGCCCAAGGGCTCAATGTCATTGGTTTCGGAGCCGGCGAGCCCGATTTCGCCACTCCTGATCACATTGTCGAAGCAGCAGTGAAGGCGTGCCGTGAGGTGAAGTATCAGCGCTATACGCCAGCGGCTGGATTGCCTGAATTGCGCGAGGCAATCGCGGTAAAGACCATGCGCGATAGTGGCTTTGCGTGCACCGCCGATCAAGTATTGGTCACCAATGGTGGCAAGCACGCCGTGTTCACAGCTTTTGCTGCTTTGTGCGACCCGGGCGACGAAGTTATTTGTCCTGCACCGTTTTGGACCACATACCCCGAAGCAATCACCTTGGCTGGTGGCGTTCCAGTCATTGTCGATACCGAAGAAGCAAATGGTTTCCGCGTCACTATCGAACAACTCGACAAGGCACTCACACCAAAAACAAAAGTGTTGTTGTTCGTGTCTCCCGATAATCCAAGTGGTTCTGTGTATCCCGAAGCAGAAGTGCGCGCAATTGGTGAATGGGCTGTCAAAAATAAAGTCTGGGTAGTCACCGACGAGATTTACGAACACCTCACGTACGGTGATCACAAGTTCACGTCCATGCCAACACTTGTTCCTGAACTTGCAAACCAGTGTCTCATCGTGAACGGTGTTGCCAAAACTTATGCAATGACAGGTTGGCGTGTTGGCTGGATGATTGGGCCAAAAGACATCATGAAAGCTGCCACCAACTTTCAATCACATGCCACGTCAAACGTTTCAAACGTTGCGCAGGTTGCTGCACTCGCAGCCGTGAGCGGTGATTTGTCGGCAGTACACATGATGCGCGAAGCGTTTGCACGTCGCGGTGCATTGATGCACAAAATGCTGTCAACAATTCCGGGCGTTACGTGCATGGAGCCCCAGGGCGCGTTCTATTGCTTCCCTAATTTTTCTGGGTTGTTGAACCGCGATATCAAGGGAAAGATCGCACATTCCACTCTCGAACTTGCCGACATGATTCTCACCGATGTCAATGTGGCCATAGTTCCTGGCGAAGCATTCGGCACACCAGGCTTTGCTCGTTTTTCTTTCGCCTTGGGCGACGACGACCTCGTCGATGGCATTCAGCGCATTATTGACTACGTCAAATAGATAAGGCTGCGCGAATGTGCGCGCCCTTCCATGGCTCTGCTACGGTGGCGCCAGTACGTCGGTAGAACGATGTGCAGTACAGAACCCAGCGAAGTCCGGTGAAACTCCGGCACTGTCCCGCAACGGTGAAGCTGATCGGAGAAATCCGATTCAGACAAGTCCGGTCGCCTGATTTTGTATGCGAATAACCGAACCTCGAAGGAAGGGCGGTACGCGGAGAGTGCAGCGATTGCTGTTTTCAAAGTGACCCACTCTTCTTTCTCCACTTTCCTGGAGGAAGAACCATGTCCAATATCCGAATGACTCGCAGAAGAGTTTTGAGCACAGTGCTTGCTGCAACCTTTGCCTTAGCGGCGTGTGGAGGCTCTGGCTCAGAGTCAAACACCACAGAAGCTGTTGCGAAGCTCCGCATTGTGAGTTTGTCACCTACTGCAACAGAAATGTTGTACGCCATTGGTGCAGGCGATCAGGTCGTAGCTGTTGATTCACTGAGTACATACCCGGCTGAAGTTGCTGACAAGGTAACCAAAATGTCGGCGTATGAGCCAAGTGTTGAGGCAATTGTTGGCTACACACCAGACGTTGTGTTGATCTCGAACGACATGAACAAGATCACTGAGCAATTGCAGTCGATCTCAAGTCGAGAAATCACAGTATGGACTGGTGCAGCAGCAGCAAACCTCGATGATGTGTACAAGCAAATCACTGAACTGGGTGATCTCACAGGACAGGTCGACGAAGCGCAGAAGCTTGTGTCTTCTATGAAGGATCGCATTGCAAAAGCGATGCCTTCACAGCCAAGTTCGGGGTCTTACTTTTATGAACTCGACAACACGCTGTACTCCGTTACTTCCAACACATTTGTTGGTGCGCTATTGAAGCCATTTGGTCTCACCAATGTTGCCGATGGCGCTGAAGCAGGAAACGATTATCCGCAACTAAGCGCAGAAGCAATTGTGAAGGCAAACCCGAGCATTATTTTTCTTGCAGACACAAAGTGCTGTGCAACTAGCGCAGTCGAAGTCGCCAAGCGTCCAGGTTGGACAGGAATTGATGCAGTAAAAAACAATCGGGTCGTTGAACTCGATGACGATGTTGCGTCTCGTTGGGGTCCACGCGTGGTCGACCTTATTGAGCAGTTCGCCACTGCAGTTAACTCAGCAACGAAATAGAACTTCTGATGTCGACAGCAATGAGTACACGAACAACGGGTCGGTGGTGGATTCCCTCTGCCTCCGTTGTTCTCGTGTGCTCATCGCTTGTCGGTGTCATGATTGGCCCAGCTGGCCCACAGTGGTGGAGAGTTCCGCTTGAGCTATTGAATCGGCTACCTCTGATTTCGATTCATAGTGGTCTCACTGCTACCGATTGGTCGATTGTGTGGCAAATTCGCGCACCTCGTGTGGTGTTGGCTGCCATCGTCGGTTCCACTTTGTCTATTGCAGGCGCTAGTTATCAAGGCGTTTTTCGCAATCCATTAGTAGATCCATATTTGTTAGGTGTGGCTGCTGGTGCGGGGCTTGGCGCAACCATTGTGATCACGGTGAATCGCTCGGGTACATCCACCTGGTGGATCGACCCATTGCCATTGGTGGCATTTCTTGGGGGACTCACCGCAGTATTCGTTACGTACATGGTGGGCATCACGGGTAAAGGCGAGCGCAGCTCCACCAGTTTGGTGCTGGCAGGTGTGGCGGTGACTTCACTTGCAACTGCTCTACAAACATTCTTATTACAACGCAACACAGATGTAGTGCGCCAGGTGTATTCATGGATTCTGGGGAGACTCTCTAGCGCAACGTGGGGAGATGTTCGTCTTGTGCTCCCGTACGTTCTGGTATCCACCGTCACGTTGCTGTTACATCGCCGTCTCCTCGATGTACTACGAGTGGGAGACGATGAAGCTGCAGCACTCGGCGTGAATGTGAATCGAGTGCGACTGGTTGTTGTTATTGCAGCCACATTTGGTACCGCAGCCGTTGTAGCTGTGAGTGGACTCATCGGTTTTGTCGGAATCATCGTTCCGCACGCGGTGCGCCTCGTGGTGGGCACTTCATACCGAATCGTGCTGCCTGTTTCATTATTGTTCGGCGCTGCTTTTCTTATTCTTGCCGACATTCCTGGACGCGTTCTTGATAATCCTGCAGAGACGCCCATTGGTGTTGTTACTGCATTTTTAGGAGCACCATTTTTCTTACTGATTTTGCGATCTCGAAGGAGAGAACGATGACCTCGTTAGCTTTTGAATCTGTCACTGTTACTTACAGTGGTCGCACCGCGGTTGCACCATTCACCGACACGGTGAAACCTGGCGAGTGGCTGTGCATTATTGGCCCCAATGGTGCCGGCAAGTCATCACTGTTGCGCTCTATCGCTGGCGTAGTGCCGCATGCGGGGCGCATCTTGGTCGACGGATCTCCACTCACATCGCGTTCTTCTCGTCGACGTGCACAGTTGGTGGCGTATGTTCCGCAATCACCTGTATTGCCATCGGGCATGACGGGGGCTGAGTATGTATTGCTTGGTCGTAACCCATTTGTCACCCATTTCGGAAGCGAATCTGCACTCGACCACTCCATGGTGAACGATGTCATTGAGCGACTCGACCTAACTGGGCTTGCTACGCGCGACGTCGACACGCTTTCGGGAGGAGAACGGCAACGTTTTGTCATTGCTCGTGCGGTTGCACAAGAAGCCCCCATCTTGTTGCTCGATGAACCAACGAGTGCGCTTGATATTGGTCATCAACAACAAGCACTCGAATTAGTCGACAAACTTCGCCGCGAACATGGTCTTACGGTTGTATCGGCAATGCACGATCTCACGCTCGCCGGTATCTACTCCGATCGATTGGTGCTGATGCATGCAGGCCATGTGGTTGCTCAAGGCCCGGCAGAAGATGTGTTGCGCCCGGAGACTTTGGGTGAGTTCTATGGCGTTTCGGTGCGCGTGCATCGTGAAGAGGACGGCACCATCATTGTCGTTCCCAACCGTACTAACGGCTATTAGTTTTCCCTAAAACACAAGCCGTAGTACGGTCGTAGATGTGCGGCCTCTTGATCCTCGACAACTGGATGCGTGTGTAGAAGGAGTTGCCGCAACTCATCAGTTGCTGTTGCAAATTGTTGATGATTTACGTCCTGAACAATTCTCTGAACCTGCTTTATTGCCCGATTGGAATCGGTCCACTCTGCTTGGCCATCTTGCTCTGAACGCATCCAGCTATGTGCATCTACTTACCTGCGCCTCTCGGGGAGAAGCGGGGGAGCAATATCCAGGCGGGCCAACGGCGCGTAATGCAGCAATTGCCGATGCCGCTACATGGAGTCCTGAACGAACGGTGAAAGAGCTACGCCGTTCGGTGTATTCGCTAGAAGGTGCGTGGGCGGGCACTACGTATGACATGTGGCTCGGAACTGGAACAGCAGCTTCCGGGTCTGTAATAGCAATGCATGAAACACCGTTTCTTCGCTGGCGTGAGATTGTCATACATCTCACTGATCTTGATGTGGGAATCGGCTACGAACAGTGGCCAGACCTCTATGTGCGCCTCGAGCTAGATCGACAGAAAATGGCATGGGCCGCAAGTCACCCCATGGGCCTTACACAAATTCCACAAGCGGCAATGAAATTGCCTGAACACCATCGCCTTGCCTGGTTGTTGCAACGAGCAGAAGTCGATGGGTTGCCTCAGGGGCCAGGGCTATGAACCTGCAATTCCTCAAGCGAATAGGTGCTGGCGTAGTGACGGCACTTGCTCTTTTCTTGGTAGTCACTCCCTCCTCGGCAAGTGCGCATTCAATTTTGGAATCATCATCGCCATCGGCATCATCTGTTCTCGCCGAGAGTCCACGTGAAGTGAAACTCGATTTCAATGAACAGGTCGAGTCTCATTTGGGCAACATTGCGTTGTTCAATGAGAAGCAACAATCAATTGAAATTGGAAAACTTGTTCGATCCGCTTCTGATGTATCAATAGTTACCGCCTCATTACCTTCACTAAAGAATGGTGTGTATGTAGTTGTGTGGCGTGTGTTGAGCGCCGATGGGCACCCAGTATCTGGGGCATTCCCCTTTGAGATTGGCCCATCATCTTCAGGCACAGCAGACGTCTTGCTGCAAAAAATAGTGAACGGGAATGCTACGACCTCTGATCTTGGTAATCCACTTGCCGCTGTGCGTTTCATTGCATTTCTAGCGGTCATTATTTTGCTCGGAGTCCTGTCGGTGACTCGAAAGTCAGAGATGATTACTTCTTCGGTAGTTCAAAGAACTGCGCGGATATCAACTCTTGCATTGGTTGTATCTTCACTTGGGCTCATGCTGCTTCAGGGCCCTTATGTGTCAGGTCGCTCATGGGGAGCACTTCTTGACTTTTCACTGCTCCCAGATGTAATCACAACTCGTTTGGGTCTGTGGTTACTGATCCGAATGATGTGCGGTGCTCTGTGGGGAACCATGTTGATTCTTGCTGGTTCACACAACAAAAATTGGTGGCGTCGTTCTGCTGGAGTTCTTGCTCTAGTAACAGTGTTGAGTTTTTCGGCGAGCGGACACCCGAGTGCTGCATCATTCTCTTCAGTCTTCGTCGTAGTTGATGCAGTGCATCTGTTGGCTATTTCCCTTTGGGTAGGGGCGTTATTGGCCTTAACCATTGTTTCGCGATCAGTCGACATAAAAGAGTTTGCTCGTTCATTCTCACGCACTGCTACGTGGGCTATGCCGCTCACCATTTTTACGGGTGTTGTGCAGGGGCTGCACCTCAGTGGGGGGCTCAGCAATATTTTTGATTCCGAATATGGGAAATTACTGGCAGCTAAGACGATTGCGGTATTGGTAGTCGTTGCATTTGGAACTGCAGCTCGTAAAAAACTGGCTGACCTTGAGAGCAATTCAATCGCAAGTGTGATTCGAAAGGAATCTGCGGTAGTTGTCTTGGTCGTTGCTCTCACTGCATTAATGGTTGCTAAGGCTCCTCAGGTCACATCTGATTCCCTGTCGACTTCTTTTTCCACAACTCTTATTCAGGCAAACATATTTACCGAACTACAAGTAGAGCCAGCCAAAGTAGGCCCCTCTCAGGTGCATGTGATTCTCACACCACCAGGGGGTGCTCTAGCGCCGGTGCTCAATGTTCAGGTTCGCTTGGAACTGCAATCACGCAGCATTCCGCCGATTCCAGTCACCATGGTTGCAGTAGGCCCCAATCACTGGATTGGTGTAATCCAGTTTCCGTATGCAGGTAAGTGGACTATGGAAGCTCGTGTAGAGCCAAAGAAGAATCAAACCTTGCTTTTCACTACTGAAGTACTTGTTGCTAATTAAAGAGAGCGAATCACAATGTGATGTGGCATCGCAGTGGGGCCATCGATAAATCCATCGCCTGCACACACGAAAAGTAAACGTTCGTAAAAGCCCATTGCAGAATCTCGAGCACGAGCCCACACAATGTCTGCACTCCGTTCACGGGCGAGAGACAAGCCCGCTTCGATAAGAAGTGCGCCAAGACCTGTGCCGTGCAGTGCTTCTGCAACCGCCATGCCTTTTAGTTGCAATGCAGGAACACCCACCTGCTCGGGACACTCTTTTGTAAACCATGTAGAAGTAGCTACGACCGAGTCATCTCTCACGATGCCAAGGTGAACAACGTCGGGGTAGGCGTCTTCGGGATAATTGCAATGATTGACTGGTGTTCCCTTACGTAAAACCGCAACACGTAATGGCATTATTGCTTCAAGTTGAAGCGACGTAACAACATCCGTCATGCTGTGATGTCGTTCATCAGTACTGTGTTGCCATTCTCACGCGCACTTCTGTACATCGCTTCCACTATGCGATGCGCTTCAAGTGCTATCGAGAAATCAGGGAATCCAGCTTCGCCATTAGTGGCAGCTCGCACGAAAGCCCCATCGGGATTTGCGTCTCCTACAGCTAATGGTGCTGTCTTTTCAAGAAGCGCATCACCTTCGAGAGAACCGGTTGTTCCGTCCGCGTCACTCCATGTCACTGGCCCGAACCAATCGTCTCCTGCGATAACAACCGTGCGGTTCTCACAAAAGATCTCAACATGACGAAGGCTGGGACGCGACAAGTTGTCGTGCCAAATGGTGGTGAGTGTTCCTATCGCGCCGTTTTCAAAACTGACTGATGCGGCAACAGCATCTTCAATACCGGGGATGCCGTGTCTATATGTAGAGCGTGCACTCACTGACTTCACATCGCCAATAAGGAATCGCAACATGTCGACATCGTGGATGCTGTGCTCAAGCAAGGTTCCTGCACCCGCTCTTGCAACATCTCCTCGCCATGTGGATTTGTAATGTCCTTGAATGGGAATGAATTGATCATCTCTAAACACCACGGCCATAGGTGCTCCCGCTGCTCGATCAATGATCAACTCTCTAGCCCATAGATACGCAGGGGATCGTCGGAGGATGAGCCCACATTGATGGGTGAGGCCACTTGCTGCTGCTGAGGTATGCATCTCTGAAGCTTGTTGTAGTCCTACAGAAAGCGGTTTCTCACAAAAGAACGGTTTGCCGGCGGCGATGCACTTTGTGACGAGACGTTGGTGCTCGCTGGTCCACGTGCAGATATAGACAAGATCACTTGTAGCGATGACCTCATCTTCGGATGTCATGACAGTGCTTCCCGATGCCTGTGCAAATTTCTCTGCTCTTTCAGAATCAATATCGAAACATCCACCACGTGTGAGAGGTACACCACTGATTTTCAACATTTTGGAATGAAAAGTAGCAATGTGCCCAGTTCCGATAAATCCCACCACGGGTAAATCCTTGTGATTGCTCATGGAATTGAGAGTAGTGAATAGTGCCATTGGTCTCATTATTAGAAATCGATTGGGTTAGGTACCTTTTTCAGGAGCAGCCGAAGATAATCTTGTTTTCAATGACATCTCGCACTATTCGCGTTGGACTTTTGGCTTATGGTGCAATCGGACACGAACATAATCTCGCAATTCAAAACACTGACGGGCTAGAACTCGCGGCTGTGTGCGACACGAACCCTGATCGGGTGGCGGCGGCACTCGAGTTAGCTCCAGGCGCCAACACTTTTTCTGATGCTACAGAGATGCTTGATTCTGGTCTCCTCGATCTGGTTGTTATCTCCACCCCTCCGAATAGTCATTATCAATGGGCCAAGGATTCACTTCAGCGTGGAATACATGTGGTCTTAGAAAAGCCGATGGCCCTTACTGCTGATCAATGCGATGAACTCATTGCACTCGCTGCTTCAAAAGATCTTTTGTTGGTCGTGTATCAGAATCGCCGATTCGATGATGATTTTGTCACCATGAGAGAAATCATTCGCTCAGGTGAAATTGGAGATGTGTATCACTTCGACAGTTTTGTCGGTGGGTACTCACGTCCATGCGATTATTGGCATTCCAATGCCGAAGTATCGGGTGGAGCAATTTTCGATTGGGGCAGTCATTTCCTCGATCAAATTCTCAACATCATTCCCGATGAAGTAGCTCATGTCAGTGGGCAAAATCACAAGCGTGTATGGGATCATGCAACTAACGCAGACCATGCCCATGTCACCGTTACGTTTACAAACGGGAAACAGGCCACATTTGTGCATTCAGATCTTGCCGCTGCTCGTAAGCCAAAGTTTTATGTGTTGGGCACAACCGGAGCGATCATAGGAAATTGGGATCCAGCAGGCGAGCCTGCTGTTGCTGACTTACCTGCGGTTCTGTCAGTGCACCACATCGATGGGTCTTCTCGCATTGCAGCGTTACAACCGCTACAGCCACATGAATTTCACCGTTCAATCGTTTCTTTTCTGAACGACAAAACTCCGATGGAAGTCAATGCAGTGCAATCGCGAAATGTAGTTGCAATTATGCAAGCTGCAGAACAATCGGCTCTACAGAATGCCCTGCCTGTTGTGCCTCAATTGCGACGGTCGTAATACATGGCAGTGAACTGGGGTTTCCTTGGTGCTGGCTTTGTTGCTAGTCGAGGGCTCGCTCCCGCGGTTCACGCAGCCACTGGTGCTCATCTGTATTCAGTCGCTAGTCGCGATGCAGCGCGTTCAGCCACACTTGAACCTGAAATGGTGCACCAGTCGTACAGTGCACTTTTAGAAGACAATCGCATCGACGTTGTCTACATCAGCTTGTCGAATAGCCAACATCTTGAGTGGGTCACAAAAGCATTAGAGGCAGGGAAACACGTTGTATGTGAAAAGCCCTTGGGTATGAATGCCATGGAGACTCGTTCCATGTTTGATTGCGCAGCCCAGAATGGCCGGCTTTTAATTGAGGCGGTATGGGGTCGTTGGCATCCCCGGTATGCCCGAATGATCGAGATTGTGACCGCCGGTGACATCGGAGAAATTGAGCACATAGAAACAAGCTTCACTTTTACTTCAGAGATGACCGACAACTATCGCTTGCTTCCTGAAATGGG
>WLEX01000003.1 GCA_009704065.1 Actinomycetota bacterium | reverse complement strand
GAATACGGCCATTGCTTTAAGGCGTTCATGTACTTCGAGATGCTGCTCATATAAATAGAAGTAGTGCTCTTCGGGGTTGTAGTTCACAAAGAGTTGCAACGAACCAACGCCGAGCGGTCCTTCACATAAGACCGTGGGAGGAACAAGGTGATACCCAAGCGCCTCGCTTAAGCGGTATGCCGCAATTTCGCGTTTGTAAAGGCCAGGTTCAAAATCCCACAACGGTCGTTCGCCTTGTAGGGGCTTATAGATCGCTCGCACATTGTCGGCTGGATCACCGACGGTGACCAAATATGTGCCGTTTGAGCTGTTGGGCATTCGCCCTTCAATCTCAAACGATTGCGTGGAAAGCTTTTCCACCATCAACGGGTCGATTGGCATATTAGTTAAAGCGTGGGCAGGCGTGTCCGGTGGGATCTTTCGGTGATCCACACCATTTGCATTCTTCGCGACCAGCAGTCATGAATAAATCTGCGGTGTCACAAAAAGCACGAGCTTGAGATGGAGTGAGAAGTACCCGCACAACAGTTGTTGTGTCATCGTCTTCGTCTGATTCGTCGAGAAGATCGAATACGTCGTCATCGTCCTCGTCGACAAGGATCATCTCTTCAAGCTGCACCACCATGCGCATGTTGGAACGATCGACCCCAAGGCCAACAGAGCCCAATACGAAGTCTTGTTCGACAGGGCTTTGCAGTGTTGCGGTGCTTGAATCGGTACTGCCCGACACATCGGGCATATCGGCCAACATATTGCGAAGGTATTCAGAGAGTGCAGCAACTTGTTGCTTTTCACATTTCACGGAAATGGTGCGACCCTCGCCGCGAATTTGCACATAAAAAGTGCGTTCGCCAGGACGGCCAATTGCACCAGTTGCAAAACCGTCAGCATCTTCGAAGTCGTAATAGAAACCCATGTATCTACCAGTCTTGCAGAGGGGTCAGGATGGGCGTAGGTCGGCTAACGAGCCGCCCGTGGAATTGACGGTAAGCACTACGGGTCCGTGGCTGGAATAGGCGACAGCACTGACCGAGCAGGTGCTGATGACGATGCGCTGGAACAGATCGATGTGTGTGCCCATGGCATGGGCAACAGCAGCCTTGATGGGGTCTGCGTGAGACACGCACACCACGACACCACCTGGATGGGCTTTGCGGATCTCGTCGAGAGCACTCACCATGCGAGTTTGCATTTCAGTAAACGATTCGCCGTTCGGGAATCGAAATGAGCTCGGAGCACGTTGCACGGTGGACCACTCTGGTTTTTTCATAAGCACACTGAGTTGTTCACCGGTCCAATCGCCAAAGTCGCATTCAAGCAAACCTTTGTTGATCTTCACTCGCTGCTTCAGAGCTTTTGCAATGGGTGCTGCAGTCTCGCGTGCGCGTTCTAGTGGTGATGCATAAATGGCGTCGACTCGTGGGAGTTCAGCGATGCGTTCGGCGACTGCGTGTGCTTGTTGCACGCCGGCTTCGGCCAAATGAAGACCTGCGGCACGACCAGGGAGAATTTTGCCCGTGGTGGGGGTCTGCCCATGGCGCACCATCAGGATGAGCGTGGAAGATGGGGGTGCGGACGGAGTCTTTTTTGCTGTTGCCATGGTGTACTCAACCTACTGTGGGAGGTGTGGATTCCCTAGACAAAGTGTGTGCCGATATCTCGGCTTGTGGCACATGTCCGCGTTTGGTGCAATGGCGCGAATCAGTGGCCATCGAAAAGCGTGCGTCGTTTCGCAACGATGAGTATTGGGGCAAAGGTGTTCCTGGTTTTGGTGACCCGAACGCCACGGTGTGGGTAATGGGTTTAGCACCGGCTGCTCATGGTGCTAACAGAACAGGTCGCATGTTCACCGGTGATCGCAGTGGTGATTGGTTGTATCGCGCAATGCATAAAGCAGGACTAGCGACGCAAGAACTTTCCGTGGGTCGAGACGATGGTTTGCAATTAACCGGCGCGTGGGTATCGAGTGCTGTGCGTTGTGCGCCACCCGATAACAAACCAACTATCGATGAACGAGATGCGTGTCGCACGTATTTGGTACGCGAACGTGAATTACTCACGCAGATTCGAGTGGTGGTGTGCTTAGGAAGTTTTGCGTATGAAGCAGTGTGCAAAGAATGGGGAGTAAAGCCGCGACCCAAATTCGGACATGGCGTGGAAGCAGTGGCAACAGATGGCACCACCATCATTTGTTCGTTTCACCCGAGTCAACAAAATACGTTTACGGGCAAACTCACTGAGCCAATGATTGATGCGGTGTTTTCCCGCGCCACAGAAATCGCTTCTACTCGCTGAGCGCTTTTGCAGTCATGTTTGCTGCAACAAGATGTGCAGTATTGGCATCATCGAGCAAGCCAACCATGCCAAAGAAACTGTGGAACATTCCGTTGTAGCGAATGATGCTGGTGGTGACGCCATTTTCAATGAGTCGACGTCCGTATGCTTCGCCTTCGTCGCGCAACGGATCGTGTTCAGCAGTAATGATCAGCGCGGGTGGTGCACCCTTCAACAAATTGTCGGGACTGAAGCCAGGAGATGCCAACGGATCTTTCATGTCAGCACCTTGTGGCATGTAATGACCAATAAACCAGCTCATTGCGCCTTTCGTGAGTACCGGCCCGGCTGCGTTCTCGGTGTGCGACGGGAACGACTGCGACATATCGGTGGCGGGATAGATGAGCATCTGAAATACCAGTGGCACAGGGCGCTGTTGGCTCACAATTGCGGCCAGGTTCCCACCGGCGCTGTCGCCACCTACCGCTATGCGGTCGGGGTTGATTCCTAGTTCGGTTGCGTTGTCGTATGCCCATCGCAATGAGCACAAAGCATCTTCAGCAGCCGCAGGCCATGGGTGCTCGGGAGCAAGGCGGTAATCAACCGATAACACTGCATGACCCATCTTGTTGGCAAGCGAACGACAAATTGAATCGTGGGAATCAACGTTTCCGATCACCCATCCACCACCGTGGTAGTACACGAGTAACCCAAGGTCTTTGTTGTCGTTCGGACGATACAAACGTGATGGAACACCACCTGCACTGATGTCGCGGATTTCAAACATTGTTTCAGTAGGAGGCACTTGACGCGATGCGTAGTACTCCCGAAATTCTGTGGGTGTTGATTCTTCGATAACTGGTCCGCCCATCGCGGCCATCACGGTGAGAATTGCAGTTGCTTGTGGATGTAGTGCCATAGAGCCCCCCGGTCGTTGATGTACCAACAGTACCGCGAGGGGAGCCTGGGTTATTTATTGCGCGGTGGTGCGAGCGCAGTGCGCATCGCTGAGGCGATCAAGGAGACCGCAGTCTTCCCATCGTCGAGCCAGGGGAAGAGTGAGACAAATCCGTGGAACATTCCGAAATAACGCACGATGCTCGCTTCGACACCATTTGCCAACAATGCAGCCCCATACTCTTCGCCTTCGTCACGCAGTGGATCATGGTGCGCAGTAATGATAAGAGCAGGTGGGCACGAGGCAAGAGTGCTCGGTGATGCCGAGATGGGCGAGACGCGAGGATCTTGGGGGCTTGTTATATCGCCAATGTACGCGTCGATAAAAGCAGCCATATCGTTCGCGCGCAAAAAGGGACCTTCTGCATTTTCTACGTATGAGGGTGTCTTCATAGTGCAATCGGTAACAGGATAAATAAGTACTTGAAACACCAAGGGCACCGGTTGCAATTGGGCTACTACTGCAGCGAAGTTTCCTCCGGCGCTGTCACCACCAACAGAAATGCGAGTGGGGTCGATCCCTAATTCGTCTGCGTTCTGGTGTGCCCATAAAGTTGCACGAATGCAATCTTCTAATCCATTGGGAAACGGATCCTCAGGAGCAAGTCGGTAATCAACAGACAAAATTGCTTGTCCCGATTGATTCGCCAATGTTCGACAGAGTCCGTCGTGTGATTCGATGCTTCCGAGCACCCAACCACCACCATGAAAAAACACCATCAGACCAAGATTGTTGTCGGCGCTTGGTTTGTACAGGCGACAACGCACTCCGAGTGCATTGACATCACGCATTTCATGCACATGTTCATTTGACTTGTAGTCAGTGGCGGCGCGCGCTGCACGGGCTTCTTGCGGAGTGACTTCGGAGAAACCTTTTTGCTGACGCGATTCCATTACAGCAATCAAGCGCGCTGCTTGCGGATGCAAAGTCATTATTTACTCTGCTGGTTTTGGCTCAGCATCGGCAACAGGCGCTGCCTTCTTTTTCACTGCTGGTGTACCAACGGAAACAGTGCCTTCTGCCCACTCTGGCCAGCGACGACGACTCACAATGGAGAGTGTGCGCAAGAGCTTCATAGCAACTTCGTCTTCTTGTGCAGGACGCGCAACGATGACTTTGTCGGCAATCATGCGATTGATGACTTCTTCGCCCAATGCGGTACGCACGATGGTGAGTGTCCAGTCGTTGTCTTTGCCAATTCCACCTGTAGCGATATCGGAGTGCTCTGCTGCAAAGTCGGGACATGTTTTGCAACCTGTGCGAGTCCAGCCGTGGCATTCCTTCAGATCGATTTCGTGGAAAGAGCCATCTTTCATCCAGATTTGGAAGGCGCCCTTAATGTTCATCTTCACCATGTCTTCTTTTTTGAGGCCGTACTTGGCTTCAAAGAGCTCAGGAAAGATTGCATCGTCAAAAGTTTTTGAACAGAGAAGACCAATGTTGAAAAGGAATGGCTTCGACACTTTGCCGGCTTTGCGATCCCACATAACGGGAGGTGAAGAGGTCTGGCATCCCATACCTACAAGTGCAAGGCGTGACAAGCCTTTTTCTTTTGCTTCAGGAAGAGCCAATGGGTTTGCGCAATAGGTGTAACGGCTGCCTGCAGTGGCAAGAACTTCTTCGCGGTTGGTAACAACAGCAGGTTTTGCTTTCCACTTGTCGTCTTCTTCTACGCCACTTACCAATGCACCATCGATGTAGTCGTTCTTCAACAGCCAGATAAGCATGGCCGAAACGAAACCGCCGTCTTGGCCCTTTTCGTGTTCTTCTGTATCGGCTGCACGCGTAAGAAGAAGTTGGCGCCAAATTCCAGACATTTCATCGGGTTCGCGGTCGCGGCCAAAGAGGTGATTGTTGGCAGAGGATTCCCACATGCGAAAGCGTGGACATGCACGTGTGCAAGTAGTGCAACCCTTCTCGCCGTGGATGCAATTATCTAGACCGAGTTCTTCTTCAATATGGAACGGCTTGTACTTGCCCTCTTCGTGCTCGTACCCGATCACGTCGTGTGGGCATGTAACAACACATCCGGCACATCCCGTGCACAGGCCAGTGTCGATAACCTCTTCGTAGAGTTCTTTCCATTGCGCTGTCCATCGAGGCGCTTTGGCGGGTGTATCTGCCGTCATTGTCATGAAAGCAGACTAGGGGCTAGATGGCGTCTGCTCCATGTTCGCCCGTGCGGATACGGATGATTTGTTCCACGTTGGTGACCCAAATCTTGCCGTCGCCAATCTTTCCAGTGGCCGCAGCAGTGCGGATGACATCGATGATCTGGTCGACTGAGTGATCTTCGACCACTAACTCGATGTATGACTTGGGTACGAAGTCGATTTGGTACTCAGACCCGCGGTACGTCTCGGTATGGCCGCCCTGGCGACCAAAGCCCTTAACTTCCGAGACGGTGATGCCTTGAACTCCAGCAGCCTTGAGGGCTTCTTTGATGTCGTCGACTTTGAATGGTTTCACAACTGCGGTGATGAGCTTCATGGTTCTATTCTGCCTTCTTAAATCGTGGTGTGTGACAACTACTGGTACGCCGCTTCGGCGTGCTGGCTCTGGTCAAGTCCGACTAGTTCGTCTTCCTGGCTGACTCGTAGCCCCATGGTGGCATCGAGGATGCGTGCAACGACATAGGTGATACCAAACGAGAAGGCAAATGTTGCCGCGATGGCAATGATTTGGTTGACAAGAAGTTTTGATCCTCCACCAAAGAAGACGCCGTCAAACCCGAGTGCATTGACTTTGGTGTCGGCAAAGAAACCAAGAAGCAATGCACCGATGATTCCACCGATGAGGTGGACTGCGATGACATCGAGGCTGTCGTCAAACTTGAATTTATTTTTCAGCGCGAGTGCGAGGTAACACACCACACCTGAAACGAGACCAATAACAATCGGTGCCATCCCGCCTACAAATCCGGCACATGGTGTAATCGCGACCAACCCGGCTACTGCACCCGAGGCTGCACCCAATGTTGTTGCGTGACCTGCTCGAAGTTTTTCAACAAGTAACCAGGACAACATTGCTGCAGCTGCTGCTAAGTGAGTATTCACCAATGCTTGCGCGGCTAGACCATTTGCAAGTAACGCTGACCCGGCATTGAAACCAAACCAACCGAACCACAAGATGCCTGTGCCAAGCACAGTGAAGGGAAGATTGTGTGGTGGCATTGCCTCGCGTGGCCATCCCTTACGGTTGCCGAGCACTAAAACAACTGCAAGTGCTGCAGCACCGGCATTGACGTGAACCACTGCACCACCTGCAAAGTCGAGTGCACCACGTGCAAACAACCAACCGTTAGGGCTGAACACCCAGTGTGCAACGGCTGGGTACACCACTACTGCCCACACACCAATAAGAACTGCATATGCAGAGAACTTCAATCGATCTGCAGTGGCGCCTGTAATGAGTGCAGGTGTAATCACTGCGAACATCATTTGGTAGCCGAAGAATGCAAGGACGGGAATGGCGAGTGCAAAGTCGCCGGTGTAGCCGGGGAGTGACTCCAATGTTGCGAGGTCTTTCATGAATGCGAAATCAAAGTTGCCGATGTACTTGCCACTTCCACCAAACGCAAGGCTGAATCCGATGACTGCCCACAACACGCTGATGAGACCCATGGCGAACACGTTTTGCATCAACATGCCAAGGACGTTCTTCGACCGCACCATACCGCCATAAAAGAAGGCGAGGCCGGGTGTCATGAATGCCACTAGGGCTGCTGAGATCAAAACCCAAGCGGTTGCACCACTGTCGATCGTGCTTGCTGCAAACATGAATTTCCTCTTCTCACTTACGGTAAGGAAACACTAGAAACCAACTGTTTCGGGAATGTTTCGTATCAGTGAATGACTAGACAACGAAAACGGCCCATGTTGCAGATGATGCAACATGGGCCGTAGCCGTAAGGGAAATTGCCTACATGAATTCGGGGTACGCCTTGACACCCATTTCTGGAATGTCGAGACCATTGATTTCATCTTCTTCTGCTGAACGAATACCACCCTTGGTGATCTTGTTCTGAATCTTGAAGAAGCCATATGCAATCGGGAAGATCACGAGCAAGATGACTGCCACGCCGAGCACTTGTGCACCGAGTTGGCCCCAGTCGCCCTTGATGATGCCTTCAATACCTTTGGTGGGAGAACCATTCCAACCAGCGCCGTAGCTGCCGTTTGAGAAGATTCCCACTGCAAGGACACCGAAGATTCCGTTGACACCGTGTACGGCGATTGCGCCCACGGGGTCATCCAACTTGAGCTTGCGCTCAATGAAGAAAACGGCTTCGATTGCAAGCACTGCGGCGATCAGACCAATGACTGCTGCAGCCCAAGGAGCAACGAATGCACATGGTGCAGTGATTGCGACAAGTCCAGCAAGCATGCCATTGACCATCATGCCTGGGTCAGGCTTTCCAGTGCGCTTCGTGATGTAGATCATTGCTGAGATTGCACCGAACGCAGCAGCAATTGCTGTATTGGTAGCAGCGGTTGCAAATTGCACATCGGTTGCTGCAAAAGTTGACGCGGCATTAAATCCGAACCATCCGAACAACAAAATGAACGTTCCAAGCATCGCCATAGGAATGTGGTGACCTGGGATAGCGCGAGGCTTTCCATCTGCACCAAATTTTCCAATGCGAGGTCCGAGAACAATTGCGCCGGCAAGAGCGGCAACGCCACCTACTGCGTGCACAACGCCTGAACCAGCGAAGTCAACGTAGCCAGCACCAAGGCTCATGGTGTCCCATGTCTTAGAAAGCCAGCCACCGCCCCAGGTCCATGCTGCGAACAGTGGATAGTAAATCGCTCCGCAGAAAACTCCCCAGATTGTGAAACTGCTCCACTTCCAACGCTCGGCCATTGAACCAGTAGGAATTGTTGCCACGGTGTCCATGAACGCAACCATGTACAAAAAGAAGCCGAGAACTGCAGGTGTGATTCCACCACCTGAAAGAGCCCAGCCACCTTTGAAGAGGAAGATCCAGTTACCACTACCAAGGAGTGCACCGCCAACAGGCTGATCCATTCCAATGAGCGCCGTACTAAATCCGCCAAAGGCAAGTGGGAATCCAATGAGGAAAAACCCAATGAAGCCGAGGCCGAAAATTGCAAAGTTGGTGCTCACAACGTGAGCTGCATGTTTTGCACGGGTAAAACCCGTCTCAACAAGTGCAAAGCCTGCTTGCATGAAGACTACGAGAGCTGCTCCAATTACTACCCATAAAAGGTTGAGTTGTGTACCTAGTACTTGTACTTCAGATTGCATCGGTTCCTTCTTCTCCTGTGCGAATGCGGATGAGTCGTGTTACTTCGGTGATCCAGATTTTTCCGTCACCAATTTTTCCGGTGGCTGCTGCCGTCCGAATTGCGTCGACAACGCTGTCGACTTGTGCATCGTCTACGACGAGCTCCATGCGTACTTTCGGCACGAAGTCGATTGCGTATTCACTACCGCGGTAGGTCTCGGTATGTCCGCCTTGACGGCCGAACCCCTTGACTTCCGACACGGTGATGCCTTGTACGCCAGCCGACTTCAGTGCGTCTTTCACATCATCCACCTTGAAAGGCTTAATGATTGTCGTGATTAACTTCACTGCTGTTGTCCTTCGTTCTGGTCACGTATGTGACTTTCCTTCGTTGCGTGTGCAACTGAAATCACCATAGAAGGCACATATTTCGCAACTGTCGCCCAAGTGTTTCGGGAGTGTGGCGAATTGGTCAGTATGTGAACAGTGTGTAAACAGCCCTAGGACAGAAGTTCGGTGATGTGTTTCAGAGACTGTTGCCCGATTTTGCGGCCATGTCGTGTCGATACTTCAAATCGGTCCGCAATATCGGAACCATTGGTAGTAATTCGTGCATGGTGCACGTTGACTTTTGCTTTTGCAAAAGCTGTGGCAACGGTTTGTACAAGACCGGATTGATCTGCGCCGGCAACAGTGACGACACTGTGCCACGGGTGTGCATTGTTGTCGAGAGAAATGGTTAATCGAGCGTTATCGCCCTTCATAAGCCGACGCGGAGCATCGAGTCTTTTCTTGAGGCGACGCTCTAACTCAAATGCAATTTGCACAGCATTCGGTTTTTGTTGCGATCGAACAATGAACGAGTCGAGAACCGCTCCGTCAGGCCAAGTGGCAAGATCGGCACTTACGATTTCTAATCCTCGCTCCGCCAGAACTGCGCAGATACGAGCAAGAAGGCCCCGCATGTCTCGGGTCGCTATGTCGACTTCCCATTCAAAAGGACGATCTGTTTCATGCACGCTCACACGTGCTGTTCGAGAACGAGGTGCTGGTTCTACAAGAGTGGCGTGACGCACCAGCAACTGTGGATCGTGTGCCAACACATACACAGCTGCTGCAAAATTGATTCGATCAATCACAGCAGCATCAGTAGTGAGCGCAATTGCATCTTGTCGGCGCACTGCCTCAAGCGAATCCTTCAGGCCTTCAATCAGTTCGGGATGCGCAAGAAGTTCTTGCACACCGGTAGTGATGTCGAGCAGCACTGAGTATTGCCAGTCCTCTAAGTTTCCACGTGCTTCGGTCAGCATTCTGCATCGTTCCACCATGATGGGAGACCCAAGGAAATCTGCCAACTGAGCCATGACTCGTGGATTGTTTTCGTATGGCTCAGCGGAAGCAGCTGAATGCAAGAGCGAACTTGCGGCGACAAGTGCTCGTACCTGACGAGAAACCTCTGCTGGGAGAGTGAGACGCTCAATGAGTCCTATCGCTGAAACGTCAACGGAGAAATCTAAAACAAAAGCAGCAAATATGAGCGCGGAATCTTCTAGCTTCACTTTTGAAATGCGTGAACGAAGAGCTTCCACCGTGGGCATTTGAACGAGGTGGGTTGGATCAAGTTCGGAGGCATCTCCACGGCGCGACTGAAGTGCTTGTGAAATTTCGGGAAGTGCTCGATCAACAATGTTTGTCAACTCAAGAAATCTCCATGAACGTGCGTTACCGCGAACAAGGACATTCAAGAGTTGTTCAGTGGTCTCTTGTGACCACAAAAGTTCTGATGTGCGATGCGCATGCATCCAGTCAAGGAGTCCGTCGCTTGGTTGGGCTTGTGTGGCAAGCAGTGCAGTAGTGAGACCAATTTCTAGTACGAGTGAGGCAGGAGGGTTACCTTGCAGTTGAATATCGGTTTCGTTTCCGATTATCCAACCACCCGCAGGTTCATGTTCAGTAACCGGGGCACTCGGAGACTCAGTGTTTTCAGCGACCGATTGGATTCTCCAACGCAGTAATGGTGGAGTCACCACTGTTGTCAGAAGTACGACAAGTAGCACGACTGCATAAAGGTCTTCATGAAACACCCCGACGCTGACGCCAATCGATGCAAAAATTAATCCCACTTCGCCGCGTGGGATCATGCCGAGGCCGATGAGGAGTTTGTCGGTATTTGTTCCGCGAGCACCCACGGCTGCAACCACTTTTCCAACAATTGCAATCACGGTCAAGATGGCCGCGACAAAGAGCACATGGCCAGAGAAGAACTTTGTGACATCAGTGTCGATGCCAATTTGCATGAAGAACACGGGAATAAAGATGCTTCCCAATGCTTTGAAATCTCGTGCGATTCGGTCGTGTTGTGGGGTGCGAGACAACGCGGTACCTGCGATAAACGCACCGATAATTGGTGCAAGTTGTGCACCGCTCGCAACTGCGGAGAATCCGAACGTAACACCGGCAGCCAAGACACCAATTGTTGAGGGCGAGAGAGCGCGTGTGCCGATTGCAGCAAATATTTTTGGAACTACGAATATGCCAAATGCGCCAGCAATAGCAATGAATCCCACAGCCAATCCAATTGTTGAAGCCAATCCTGCGAGATCGATGGAGCCCTGCTCCACCACACGCGTAACGACTGTGAGGATCACAAGGCCTAAAACATCATCGGCAACCGCGGCCCCCAGAACGATTCGAGCTTCAGTCGACGACAATGCTCGCAGGTCGCCAAATACTCGAGCAGTGATTCCAACACTTGTTGCTGCAAGGGCGGCACCTAAGAACAGCGAAGCGTTAAATGTCTCACCCAGAACTGTTCCGGCGAGGATTCCTGAGGACATCGGCACAACAACACCAATGATTGCCACGAGCATCGAGGCTTTCCCCACTCGTCGCAATTCGGTGAGGTCCATTTCAAGACCTACCTCTGCAAGAAGGATGATGACGCCGATCTCTGCAAGAACTCGCATGGCGTCACTCGGGCTAATGAGACCAAGCATTGATGGGCCAATAACGATGCCCGCAATAATTTCTCCCAAGACGGCTGGGATACGGAGACGTTCAAATAACTCGGCTGCAAGCTTGGCTATTAAGAGGATGATCGCAAGGTCGGTGAATATAGACCCAAAATCAAGCGCTCCGCTGGAGGCCACGAGTACTGAATTCACCATATGATTTATATCTGACTTTGAAGGAGGGCAATGACCGTGGGCAAAGATTCTTCGAGAAGCATCCACCCTCTGCGGCGAACAGTAGTAATTGCGGTAGCTCCCAAATGTTTGCGTATGGCCACGATGGATGCGTCTGCGCGACGAGTTGACGCGTGATCGAGCCCTGCTCTTCTAATAATGGTGTCTCGGCCCACAATGCGACCGACCGATTCAGCAAGGACTTGTAAAACAAGGCGGTCCGTCGCCGACAGGGAAGGCACTGCTCCATGAAGTTCGGCTGCTGCATCCACCCCTAGAACCGTACGGGTCCCATTTTTCGGGTATGTCAGCCCTCTGTGAACGGTGTGTGAACGGACACATGTGTTCGATGTGTGGAATTGGTTCCATTTCCGACAGAATTGGAAATTATGGAACTTACCTATGCCCCCGAAGACGAACTGTTCCGCGCGGAGATCCGCGCCTGGCTCACAGAGAACTTGCCGAAAGGTTGGTTCGATAAAGGTTTTGAAATGAGCAACGATGCTCGTAAAGCTTTTAACGATGGCTGGCCAGCCAAATTGTTTGAAGGTGGCTGGATTTGTGCAACCTGGCCAAAGGAGTACGGCGGCAAAGGCCTGTCCACAATGCAAGGTGTTGTGTTGGCTGAAGAGTTCGCAAATGCAAAAGCCCCTATGCGTGCCGACTTCTTTGGTGACACTCTCGTAGGTCCAACACTGTTGCAGTGGGGAACCGAAGAGCAGAAGAAAGAATTCCTTCCACAAATTCTCAATGGCAGCATGCGCTGGTGCCAAGGTTTCTCTGAGCCAAACTCTGGTTCAGACCTTGCAAGTTTGAAGACAACTGCTGTTCTCGATGGCGACGAATGGATTATCAATGGCCAAAAGGTGTGGACCACTCAAGGCCACCACGCCGACTATTGCTTCTTGCTCACACGTACTGATCCCGATGCGCCAAAGCACAAAGGTATTTCGTATCTCCTTGTGCCAATGAAGCAGCCAGGAGTCGAAGTGCGCGGCATTGTGCAGCCAGACGGAACTGCAGAATTCTGCGAAGTGTTCTTCGATAACGCACGTTGCCCGAAGGACAACGTTGTAGGCGGAGTCAATAACGGCTGGATCGTTACCAACTCAACACTTGCTTTCGAACGCGGCATGAGTGCAACCACTGGTTACCGCCGTTTCGAATCGGAATACAAGGCAATGGTTCGCGGTGCAAAAGAGAACGGCAAGATCGAAGATCCTGAAATTCGTCAGCGTCTCATGGAGTACTACACCAAGATTCAGATTCTCAAGATCAATGGTCTTCGTTCGCTTTCCACCACACTCATGGGCAAGAAAGACCCGAGCATGGCTGCACTTGGTGCAACCAACAAAATGTTCTGGACCGAAATGCACAAAGCTGCAATGGAATTGGCTCTCGATATCTCCGGACCAAACGCCATGCTTGTCGATTATGCAATGGGCGACGGCAACTGGCCAGGAACTGCCCGCGAAAAGCGTCGCGAGGGTTACCCCGTCAGCGGCATGATGTCAGCGTTCTTTTTCTCGCGTTCCGAAACCATTTGGGGTGGAACAAGCCAGATTCAGCGCAACATCGTGGGTGAGCGCGTTCTTGGATTACCGAAAGAACCAAGCAACAAGTAGTTTTTCTGCGTGACCACTCACGCAGTGCAATATTTTCAATCAATGGTGACTGCGCCCTTTGGCGTGGTCACCATTGTTGTTTCTGACCTCGGTGTTCGCTTTGTAATGTTCGCCGATGATGCGCATCCAAAATCATTCGCCGGCATGAACATAGTGACCGGAGAATCGCATCCCATTCTCGATTCTGCAATTGAGCAGTTACGTGAATATTTTGAAGGCGTGCGCACCGACTTTGATTTACCTCTCGATTTACACGGAACAGAATTTCAAGTGCAGGCGTGGAAGTCGCTTGCACAAGTTTCTTTTGGGAAGACTGCTTCGTATAAGCAACAAGCCACATCAATCGGACGCCCGAAGGCGGTGCGTGCCATTGGTGGAGCAAATGGCCGCAACCCGATAGTGATTGTGTTGCCATGTCACCGCATAGTGGGTGCTGACGGATCTCTCACAGGTTTTGGCGGGGGTATTCCTATAAAGAAATGGCTGCTAGAGCACGAACAGCGTGTGATAGCCGGCGCGAAGTAGGGCCCACTATTAGATTGTGGGCATGAACTTCGTTTCCACGGTCCTTGCCATTCTCCTTATCGTGGTGTGTGTTGCCTCGGCGATCATGGATTTCCGTAAGCCTGAACAGCTTGTAGAGCAGATGAAGAAATTAAAGGTTCCTGCAGATCGATTGCCGTTGCTTGGTGCAATCAAAATTGCTGGTGCAATTGGGTTAGCAATCGGGTTCCAGAAGGTTCGCCTTGGTGAACTTGCTGGCATATGCCTGGCTTTGTATTTCGCAATTGCTGTTGTCACTCACACACGTGTGAAAGATTCTGTAAAAGACACACTTCCCGCATTCATGTTGTGCGTGATGTCGCTGTTGTATGTACTTACAACAGTTGCTAAATAACTGAATTAGCCGCGCATCTTTTCCCACTCGGAATCATCGAGTCCGAGTTTCTTGAATCGCTTGGTAATCCACAATGGAACTTCAATAGGAATTCCTTGTTCGATTTCAGACACCATCTGGCCATTTTCATCCCACATGTGGCACGTGTTGAGGTTCATGGCATAGCTGCGCCGACGCTGTTCTTTGGTCATCGACTGACGGTTTTCTTCGGTGACTGCAGGGGAGCCGATACGCATTGACCATGTGCTCTGAATTGCAACGGGTGCCATGGCTGCCAACATGGCACCAATATGTGTGCAGCCTCGCGGGCCACCAAATAGTTCTTTCACTTTTGCGTTGAAACCACGGGCAATAGAAAGACCAACCAATTTGTCGTATGCCGGAACGATGTCGGTGCAATGAGTATGTGGCCGTTCGTGGAATTCGACATTGGCGCCCACGATTTCTAATGACGGAAATGCAACTTCTAGATCAACAACCATGTGGTGCACCCACAATGGTTCGGGGTCGCTCTTCACATACAAGCCGGCTGGCTTCTCATCGAAGATGACTCCACGCAACAAAAACTTGTCTTCATTCAATTTGTAGGTACGAATTTCGTAGCGACGAGTGTGAATAAGTTCGCCTCCGACAGGAGGGGCAGGAAAGAAATCTTCATTAGGCACGCCGAACATGTTTGCAGATGATGCTTATTTTGCACGACTCAGAGCAAATGTGCTTATTGCCACTATGTAAATAGAACTAATCGTGTGACGGAATAATTGTACTTTTCATGGCACTTTTGGAATGCCTAACAGAGGTGCGGGGCATACCTTGAAGTCAGACATCGAAAAAGGTGTCGAAGGAGAAGAACAAGAATGTCTGAAAAAAGGCTTGGAAACCAATTCTTTGAGAGCGGGAATTTTCTTTTCTCACTCATGATGTTGGTGATCGTCGTAATGGTTATTTCAATTGGTGCAGTCGGTGTAGTGGCTGTTGCAAAGGACTCAACCACTGGAACAGGCAGTGCTGCTTCAGCTACCACTGTTGAAGTGACACTCACCGAATTTACTATCTCAATGAGTCCATCAGTAGTGCCGCCAGGCAATGTTGTATTCAGTATTCACAATGCAGGAACTGCTGTGCATAACTTTGCAGCAACCGATTTGTCGAAGCGCACTGCTGACATTCCGTCGGGTGCGCATGTATTACTCGACATGGGAAATGTGTCAGATGATGTGAACGTCATTTGTGAAATTCCTGGACATCAAGATTCTGGAATGAAAGCAGTTCTCAAAGTAAGCACTGATGCGACTCCCGGGGTTACCGAGACCACGATGCCCGTGATGACCAATGCAGAAATGGACAAGGTGATGGAAGAAGTTGCCATGAAGTTTCCTGCAAAGACGGCAGGTCTAGGTGCGCAAGAACTCAAGCCAACGATTGCAGCTGATGGCGCCAAAGAGTTCTCGATCGTTGCGAAGGTGATCGACTGGGAAGTAGAGCCCGGCAAGATTGTGAAGGGATGGGCATATAACGGCCAAATTCCCGGACCAACTATGCATGCAAATGTTGGTGACAAGATTCGCCTCATCTTGAAGAACGAATTGTCTGAGTCAACTTCTTTGCACTTGCACGGAATTCGCGTGCCTAATGCAATGGACGGCGTAGACCCCTATACCCAAAAGCCCATTCTTCCAGGAGATACTTTCACCTACGAATGGACTGCCAAAGAACCAGCTGTCGGTATGTATCACTCACATCACAATGCTCAAGTGCAAATTCCAAACGGGCTTGCTGGAGCATTCATTATCGGTGATTACAAGACGGCTGCAATGAAGGCCGCTGGGAGCAAACTTCCTGATAAAGACGGAAAAGCAGAACAAGAAATTGTGATGGTTCTGAACGACGCGGGAACAATTGGTCTGTCATTGAACGGTAAGTCATTCCCAGCAACGGCTCCGTACACGATGGCAATTGGTGAAACTATCGTTGTTCACTATTACAACGAAGGTCTCATGACTCACCCAATGCACTTGCATCAACCAACAGGTGTTGTAGTGGCAAAGGACGGAAAGATGCTCGATAGTCCTTACATGTCGGACACCATTGCAGTTGCCCCTGGTGAGCGATGGACTGTTGCCTACACCGCCACCGACCCAGGCGTGTGGGCGTGGCATTGCCACATCCTTACCCACGCAGAAACACCAACAGGTATGAAGTACATGGTGACTGCTGTCATCGTGAAGTAGTTCCCCTCTTTGCGAGAGAAGGCCCGGGGTTCACGCCTCGGGCCTTTTTCGTTTCGAGGGTGTCGGGGAAAAGCGCATCGGTCAGGCAGACTTGCAGGCAATGACTTCTCTTAAAGACACCCTCAAAGCCGATCTCACTGTTGCAATGAAAGCTGGCAATGATCTTGCTAAGTCCACGTTGCGCATGGCGTTGTCGGCAATCATGAATGCCGAAGTGGCCGGTAATGAAGCAGTGACATTAGATGACGATCAAGTCATGAAGGTATTGCAAGCAGAAACCAAGAAGCGTTTAGAGTCTGCCGAGATTTATACCGAAGCAGGTCGTACCGAGGCTGCGGCGCAAGAAAAAGCTGAAGCCGAAATCCTTAGTGTGTATTTACCCGCAGCAATGAGTAGCGATGAACTTGCTGCAGTTGTGGCTGAAGAAGTTGCAAAGGCTGCTGCTGCAGGCAACGAAGGTGGCAAGGCAATGGGCTTAGTAGTAAAGGCAGTGCGTGAACGTGTTGGTTCGTCTGCTGATGGTTCACAAATTGCTGCACTGGTGAAAGCAGCACTTGGCTGATGCCCGATAAACATCTGGGGCCTGACATTGCGCCGCTTTCCAACACCATGCAACGTGCAGTTGATGCATTGCGGAGCGCATTGAAAGCGGTCTACCACGTAGAACCCAATCGGGATGATGAACAGTTGGCTGCGGTGGCCGAACAGTTGAATTCCTTGATGATTGATGCAGGAACGATGGGACTTGGTCAACCATCGCC
Organism: Actinomycetota bacterium; assembly: GCA_009704065.1. Classification (GTDB taxonomy): domain Bacteria; phylum Actinomycetota; class Acidimicrobiia; order Acidimicrobiales; family Ilumatobacteraceae; genus UBA2093. Next base: position 4,857 of record WLEX01000003.1, on the reverse strand, counting down.
AGAGCGTCATACGCGTAATCCATTGAGTGGTGCGATGAACCCCATTGCACCACCTGTCACCTATTCATACGGTGAAAACTCCATTACGGCAACAGTGCGATTTCATGAGGGGTATCAAGGTCCACCAGCCTGTGTGCACGGGGGAATTGTGGCGGCTCTACTCGACGATGCATTGGGACGGACGCGCCATCTCACAGGGCGCAACTGTGTGACGGGTTCACTTGATATCTCATATAAACGCCCCACTCCGCTAAATGCTGATCTGGTGGTCGAGGCACGTATTGATGAAATTCTTGAACGCAAGTTCTTAGTGACGGGTGAAATCCTGCATGAAGGGCAAGTCACTGCATCGGCAAAGGCTGTCTTTGTTTTCTTAGACGATAAAAAATTCAATGCACTCGTTTCTGATGCACGTCAAGCCTCAAAATAGGGCAACAATATTCAAGTAGCCCATCCGGGTTGGTCAAAGGAGACTCCATGTCTAACGAACTCATTCTCGATTCATTACGCCGTCGTTTTCGTGCGTTGTTCTCGTTGTATGAAGATGCCACCGCGTCGATGACATTGGAACAGGTCAATCACCGCGAAAAGCCCAAAGTAATGCCCATCGCTTTTTCTCTTTTCCATTACGTCAACATGATTGATGCCTCCATGATGATGCTCACCGGCGAGATGTTTTTGTGCAACGACGAAATTCTCGATGCCATAGCACCAGCGGTGCGCGACCATGGCAAGCACAGAACAGTCGATGAAATGGATATCCAGCAAATTGGTAACTACGAGGCGTTCATTGATTACATGAACAAAGTTTTTGCGCGCATCGAAACATGGCTCGCAACCTTGAAGGTGGAAGACCTCGATCGTGTTGTGGTAACTCGTCCATTTGGCCCACAAGTCGCCAATACTTTCTCGGCGCGAGTAGCAGGCCCAGAGGGCATCACGGTTCTCGACGGGGTGGAGTGCTGGTTGTATCAACACGGCATGCGGCACATGGGCGAAATTGAACTGTCTCGCGCATTCGTGGGGCTAGAAGGCATGACTTCGTAGCCAAGTGGCGCCCACGGCAGGAATTGAACCTGCGACCCCTTGCTCCGGAGGCAAGTGCTCTATCCGCTGAGCTACGTGAGCGTGACGCGATGAATCACGCTGGCGTCAGTCTATGGCACTTCATAATGGAACCATGTCCGAGGCATTGGGCACGGCAGAATAGATAGACCATGGCTGATCCATTTGTTTCCATTGCTGCGCGTCTTGCTCCAGCCTTCGCAGCCGTAGCCGGCAATGCCTGTGACCCTGTGGTGCGACCAAGTGACCGTGCCGATGCACAGGCAAATGGGGCATTGGCCCTTGCCAAAGCACTCGGTTCCACTCCTCGCGACGTTGCCCAGCGAGTGCTCGATGCTGCTGGAGACGTTTCCGATGTATTGGCATCTACCGAAATTGCTGGCCCCGGGTTTATCAACTTGGTGTTCACGAATGAATATCTGGCTACACAAGTAGCAATTGCTATGGCGGATGAGCGTCTTGGTGTGCGAGCATCGACCGACCCACACACAGTGGTGATCGACTATTCCGCTCCGAACGTTGCCAAAGAAATGCATGTTGGGCATTTGCGTTCCACCGTTATTGGCGATGCGCTTGTACGGGTCTTGTCTTTTGTTGGTCACACCGTAATTAAAGAAAATCACATTGGCGATTGGGGCACTCCGTTCGGCATGCTGATCGAGCACCTCATCGATCTCGGTGAAGAAAATGCTGCACACGAATTGGGTGTGGGTGACCTCGATGGGTTTTACAAGCAGGCACGCGCCAAGTTCGAAGCATCTGACGAGTTCAAAACACGTGCACGCCAACGTGTTGTTCTACTGCAAGGCGGCGACGCCGACACTTTGCGAATGTGGCGCACATTGGTGCAAGAAAGCACTCGCTATTTCAACAAGGTGTATTCGCAACTCGATGTGTTGTTGACTGACGATGATCTCATGGGAGAGAGTGCGTACAACGATCTGCTTGCGCCCGTTGTCGATCGACTAGACGCCGCTGGCATTTTGGTAGAGAGCGATGGTGCCGAGGTGGTGTTCGCCGATGGCTTTACCAACCGCGATAACGAACCACTGCCTCTCATTATTCGTAAAGGTGATGGTGGGTACAACTACGCCACCTCAGACTTGGCGTGCGTTATCGATCGTGTTGAACGTCTTGGTGCTCGGTCGTTGTTGTACGTGGTGGGTGCACCTCAAGCACAGCACTTACAAATGGTCGAAGCAGTTGCACGTCAAGCGGGCTGGTTGCCCGAGGGCTACATCATGAATCATGTTGCCTTTGGCAGTGTGCTTGGTGCGGATCGCAAGATTCTCAAGAGTCGCGCAGGGGAAACTGTGAAACTCACTGCTTTGTTAGACGAATCAATCGAACGTGCAGAGGCTGCAGTAGCGGAGAAGAACCCGTCAATGTCTACGGAAGAGCGCACTGCAGTAGCCAACATGATTGGTATTGGCGCAGTGAAGTATTCCGACCTCAGTTCCGATCGCGTGAAGGACTACTTGTTCGATTGGGATCGTATGTTGTCGTTCGAAGGCAACACAGCGCCGTATCTGCAATATGCACATGCGCGTATCTGCAGTATTTTCCGTCGTGCCAGTGTCGACCGTGTATCGGTACGTGGTGTGACGCCACAGTTAGTGGAGCAACAAGAACGAAATCTTGCGCTTCGAATTTTGCGGTTCGATGCTGCAGTCTGGGAAATGATCGACACCTTGAGCCCACACAAGCTCTGCACCTATCTCTTCGATTTGGCCAGCGACTTCACATCGTTTTACGAGCATTGCCCCGTGCTGAAAGCAGAGTCCGACACCATTCGCGATTCACGTCTTGCACTAGCTGATGCCACTGCTCGTGTCATGGAACAAGGCCTGCAATTGCTCGGCATTCGCGCACCGGAGCAAATGTGAGCGCCATCAATACTCACTTGTTACCGCAGACTGCTGACATCAGCTCTGCCGGAAATCTTTCGATCGGTGGAGTATCGGTCGCTGCAATCGCTGAACAATTTGGAACGCCAACATTTGTTTACGACGAAGAACACATTCGTACGAGTTGCCAGTCTGCAGTCCGTGCATTTGGTCCTGATCGAGTGATTTACGCCACCAAGGCCTTTATCAATACAGCAATGGCCCAACTTGCGCACGAGGAAGGCTTGTTGCTCGATGTAGCAACAGGTGGCGAACTTTTTGTCGTGCGCAATGCCGGGGTTCCTGCCAATCGCTGTGTCATGCACGGGAATAACAAATCACTTGAAGAGTTGCAATCCGCAATGCGTGAGGGCCTGCACCACATCGTGGTTGACAGCTTCGACGAACTACAACGCATTGAAGTACTTCATAGCGAAGGGCTTCCTGCACCGAAAGTGCAACTTCGTATTACTCCTGGTTTACATGTTGACACCCACGAATATGTAGCAACCGGACAAGATGATTCAAAGTTCGGTTTTAATCTCAACAATGGCGATGCGATGCGAGCCATTGAATATGCGCGTTCGTCTCCGGCTGTTCACTTAACGGGTATTCATTGCCATATCGGATCAAATGTGTTGTCCGTCGACAATTTCGAAGATGCGTGGCGTGTGATGGTCGAATTCTTTCTTCCGCTCAATTTGCCAGCAATTACTTTGGGCGGCGGTCTGGGTGTTGCATACACGGCAAATGAAGTTGCACCAACAATGGAACAGTGGGCGAGTGTTTTGCATCGCGCAACTTCACAGCTTCCTGCCACTACTGAAGTGTTTGTAGAACCAGGTCGCAGCATTGTGGCTGCTGCAGGTATCACGGTGTACGAAGTAGGCACCGTAAAACCAATCGACGGTATCCGTACCTACATTTCTGTCGACGGCGGCATGAGTGATAACCCACGACCCATGATGTACGGCAGTGAGTATGAAGCTTTCGACCCACAACGGGCAAACGCTCCTCGTTCCGGGCGTGCACGTATCGTGGGGAAGCACTGCGAAAGTGGCGACATTCTGATTTTCGACGCTGCAGTTCCGGAAAACATCACTGTGGGTGACTTGCTTGTTGTCCCTGTGACTGGCGCATATGGATATTCCATGGCCAGTAATTACAACAAGGTTCCAAGACCATCAGTGGTGTTTGTTCGCAACGGGAATGCCCGGTTGGTCAGTCGTCGCGAGACTTTCGACGATCTCGTACGTCTCGACGTCTAGGCATACGTCGCTACACCTCTCTTCTACGGTGAGTGAGAAGGAAAGAGGTAGTGATGAGTGATTTTGAATTGTGCCCCGAGTGCGAAGGACCAGTCGTAGGTTTTGGCGCCGACCAGCGGTGTACCGAGTGTGGAATCACTTTTAATGAGATGCGCGATGCGGCTGGTGACGATGTCTTCGATGGCCTCAATGGCGACGACCTCATCGATTCCGACGGTGACTACGGCGAAAATGGCGATTCTGATAGCTGGTAATTACGCGCCATATCGGTAATACAGCCCCGCGCGCCACGGCTAGCCCAATAGGCTGATACCCCTATGGCTTCCGCCCCTCAGTCCTCATCAATCGTGCGCATCGGAGTCCTCGGGTGCGGCAATGTCGGCGCTGCATTTATTCAGCTCGTCGAACGCCAGGCCGATGTGATCGAGGCGCGCACAGGTGTGCGCCTGCAAATAGCCCGAGTTGCTGTGCGTAATGTGAGCCGTGACCGCGAAGTGCAACTGCCCGACGGCGTGGTTACTCGCGATGCCGAGTCTGTGGTGAAAGATCCCACTGTCGACCTCATTGTCGAAGTTATTGGTGGCATCGAACCAGCTCGTGAACTAATCGCAACAGCAATTGCCAATGGCAAGCCAGTG
>WLEX01000029.1 GCA_009704065.1 Actinomycetota bacterium | reverse complement strand
GACGACATTGAAACAACGCTCGATGTATGGGATCAACAATTCGCTATCAAGGGCGCTCAACTTGGAGAGGCGCGCGCAAAACTTGTTGCGAGGCTCTCGCCATTCGTGAGCGAGGCCTATGAAGCACTCGCCACCGAGCCAACGCCAGTCGATGTGGTGTACGAACCCGAATGGCGTCGCGCTGGCTTAGCCGCGAGCCTGGCCGCTGCCCGCGCCGACGATGTCCGCAGAGGCATGAGCACCGTTGGGCCCCACCGCGACGACGTGGTGTTGCATGTAAAAGGGATGCCCGCAAAGTCACATGCATCACAAGGGGAGTGCCGCACGTTGGCGCTGGCCTTGCGCCTTGGAATCCACCGGTTGGTGACTGAAGTGGTGGGAACCGCACCTCTTTTAGTGCTCGACGATGTGTTGTCCGAGCTTGATCCGTATCGATGTGAAGCGTTGTTGCGCAACATGCCAGAGGGACAAGTGGTGATCACCACTGCTGCTGTGTTGCCAGAGTCGGCACACCCCAACAGCATTATTCATATTGCAAACGGCGTCGTCGTTTCGAAAGACACCACCAATGAATGACTTCTCAGATACCCCTCGGCCAGGTCGCGCTCCGCGTCCTCTTAACCAAGTGCTTGCCACGGTATTGCGACGCATGAAAGTGTCCGATCAATCCACCGCCATGGGACTGTTTACTCATTGGCGCGAAATCGTGGGTGAAGCAGTGGCCGATCACGCTGTTCCCAAACGCCTCGAAAAAAGAAAACTTGTCGTTGAAGTGGACGACCCGGCGTGGGCAACTCAATTAAAGTTCCTCGAATCGCAAATCATTCACACATTGCGAGAGCACGCAGGTGACGAAGTCGATTCTCTCGACATCCGTGTGCGACGTTCCCGATAACAGCACCCCATAAGTTGTAGGATGTAAGAGCCATGGCTTCAGAAAAAAAGGCTCCGGCGAAGAACCCGTCTGCCGATTACGGCGCTAAAGACATTCAGGTTCTCGAAGGTCTAGACCCAGTTCGTAAACGTCCCGGTATGTATATCGGGTCCACAGGCCTCGCAGGTCTTCACCACCTCATTTGGGAGGTCGTCGACAACTCTGTCGACGAGGCGATGGCCGGCTTTTGCGACCGTGTGGGCATCACTCTTTTGGCCGATGGCGGCTGCAAAGTCGACGACAATGGTCGCGGCATCCCTGTCGATCCCTATCCCTCTGGTCCTCACAAGGGCAAAAGTGCCGCCGAAGTGGTTCTCACCGTGCTCCATGCCGGTGGAAAGTTCGGTGGCGAGGGCTACAAGGTGTCAGGCGGACTCCACGGTGTGGGTGTCAGCGTCGTCAACGCCTTATCCAGCAAGGTTTTGCTCGAAATCGACCGTGGCGGCGATCGCTACAACATGGAATTCGTCGATGGCGGCAAATTAAAGGGCAAGCTCCAAAAAGTGGGCGACACCCCAGGCCGCGGCCGTAAAACCGGCACCTCGGTCACGTTTTACCCCGACGCCACCATTTTTGCCTCGGAAGGAATTGAGTTTGTAGCGCGCACCGTGATGGAGCGCCTGCAGACCATGGCCTTTCTTAATAAGAGCCTCGAAGTGGTCTTTACAGACGAGCGCGCCGGCAGAGAACAAACCGTCACCTTCCAATACAAGGGCGGCATTGTCGACTTCGTCAAGCACCTCAACCAGTCCAAAGAAGCGTTGTTTGCAAAAGTGGCCAACTTCGAAGACGAAGACGAAGAAGAAGGCATGCAACTCGACATTGCGATGCAATGGAACAACGGGTACTACGAAGGTATTCACGGATACGCAAACGGTATTTCCACCACTGAAGGCGGAATGCACGTTGAAGGATTCAAAACAGCTCTTACTTCTGTGCTCAACAAATATGCACGCGACAAAAACTTGCTCAAAGAAAAAGAAGACAATCTTTTAGGTGAAGACATTCGCGAAGGTATTACCGCAATCATTTCGGTGAAACTGCGCGAGCCACAATTCGAAGGTCAAACAAAAGCAAAATTGGGCAACGTTCCCATGCGTTCGTTTGTACAAAAGAGCACCAACAAATACTTGGCAGAGTGGTTCGAAGAAAACCCTGCCGAAGCAAACCGCGTTGTTAAAAAAGCTGTTGCTGCAGCGCAAGCACGTCTTGCTGCAAAAAATGCACGTAACGCTGTGCGTCGCAAAACCGCACTTGCTGGTGCAGGTATGCCCGACAAACTCAAAGACTGTTCAAGTGGCAAGCCCGAAGAGAGCGAATTGTTCATTGTGGAAGGTGACTCTGCTGGCGGTACCGCAGTAGACGCACGCGATCCTCGCACACAAGCAATTCTTCCTATCCGCGGAAAAATTCTCAACGTTGAACGCGCACGTCTCGACAAGATGTTGAAGAACAACGAAATTCAAGCGCTCATCACAGCCATTGGCGGCGGTGTCGGCGACGAGTTCGATGCATCGAAGGCGCGCTATCACAAGATCATCGCGTTGGCAGACGCCGATGTCGACGGAAGCCACATTCGTACGTTGTTACTTACGTTCTTCTATCGCCAAATGCGCCCCATGGTCGAGGCCGGCTACATCTACATTGCACAACCGCCGTTGTATTCAACTGAAGTGGGCAAAGAGAAGGTGTATCTCAAAGACGATCAGGCAAAGGCTGCATTCCTTGCTGAAAAACCAAACCATAAAAAAGAATTCCAACGCCTTAAGGGTCTTGGTGAAATGGACTGGGAAGAATTAAAGAGCACCACCATGGATTCAATGACACGCACCTTGTTGCAAGTCACCGTGGAAGAGGCAGCCATTGCAGACGAAGTAGTCAGCGTCCTTATGGGCGACGACGTCGACAGTCGCAAACAATTCATCATCACCAACGCACGCGATGTGCGCAACCTCGACTTCTGATTCGGTAGGAGACACACATGAGTGACAATCCCAATCTCTTCGATCAGATTCAGCCAGTACCGCTGCAAGATGAAATGGAACGTTCGTTCCTCGACTACTCAATGTCGGTCATCATGTCGCGCGCATTGCCCGACGTTCGCGATGGTTTAAAGCCAGTTCACCGCCGCATTATTTGGGACATGGAACAACAAGGTTTCCGTCCCGATCGCCCGTTCGTTAAGTGCGCGCGTGTTACTGGTGACACCATGGCTCGTTTCCATCCTCACGGTGACGGCGCTATTTACGATGCATTAGTACGTATGGCTCAGCCATTCTCGTTGCGTCATCCGCTTATCGATTTCCACGGCAACTACGGCTCTCCCGACTTTGGTCCAGCCGCTGCGCGTTACACCGAAGCACGTTTGCATTCACTTGCAATGCGTTTGCTCGATGGCATCGACGAAAACACCGTCGACATGGTGTCGAACTACGACGGAACATCAGAAGAACCACAAGTACTTCCTGCACGTTTCCCAAACTTGTTGGTCAACGGCAGCCAGGGCATCGCCGTTGGTATGGCCACATCAATTCCTCCGCACAACTTGGGCGAAGTCATCGATGCAACATTGCATCTCATCGATAACCCTGCAGCAACTCCCGACGATCTCATGGAGTTTGTAAAGGGTCCCGACTTCCCATCGGGCGGAAACATTCTTGGTCGCGCCGGCATCATCGATGCATATCGCACAGGCCGCGGAAGCATTAAGACTCGCGCCAAGGCTTCTATCGAAGAAAACCGTGCTGGTCGTATGGAAATTCAAGTCACCGAATTGCCATACCAAACAAGCTGTTCTTCTATTGCTGCTCGTATTCAAGAACTTGTCGATGGCGGCGATCTCGACGGTATTGCCGACGTAAACGACGCATCAGCCGGAGGCAAGACAAGCCTTGTTATCTTGCTGAAGCGCGATGCGAACGCCAATGTCGTTCTCAACAACTTGTTCAAGATGACGTCATTGCAATCGTCGTTCCCCGTGAACATGGTTGCTCTTGTCGATGGTGTTCCTCGTACCGTCAACTTGGCCGACGCACTCAATGGTTATGTGCGCCACCAACTCGAAGTTGTTACACGTCGCACACAGTTCCGTCTCGACAAGGCACGCGATCGCGGACACATTCTTGAAGGTCGCCTTAAGGCACTCAATGTCATCGACAAGATCATCAAGCTCATTCGTGAATCGGAAGATCCTGCAGCAGCTAAAGCCGCTCTTATGGATAAGCCATACGAGTTCTCCGAGCGTCAAGCCGTCGACATTCTCGACATGCAATTGCGCCAACTCACACGTTTGTCACGTATCGATCTTGAAAAAGAACTCGCCGACGTACAAGCACGCATTAAGGAATATGAAGAAATTCTTGCTTCCGATCCGTTGTTGCGCAGCGTCATTAAAGACGAACTCATCGATGTAAAGAAAGTCTTTGCTACCGAGCGCGTGTGCAAGATCATCAACGACAGTGGCGAAATGGCCCTTGAAGATTTGGTCGACGACAAAGAACTTGTTGTTGTTATGACCAATGCTCAGTATGTAAAAGCTGTTCCTGCCGCTCAATTCCGTGCGCAAGCGCGCGGTGGTCGTGGCGTGAAGGGTGCAACCCTGAAAGAAGACGATCTTGTTCGTCGCGTTATCTTCACTACATCGCATGCATACCTGTTGTTCTTCTCGAACCGTGGACGCGTATACAAGTTGCGTGCAGCCGATATTCCTGAGCGCGAGCGTTCAGCAAAGGGCATTCCTATTGTCAACTTGTTGCCCATGCAGCCAGGCGAAATTGTGCAAGCAATTATCGATACGCGCGAATTCCCCGGCGAACGCTTCTTGTTCTTTGTTACCAAGTCTGGTCAAGTCAAGAAAACTGCATTCGATGCCTACAACTCGAGCCGTCGCGATGGACTCATTGCTCTTGGCCTGAAAGACGACGACGAACTAGTTCGTGTTATCGAAACATCAGGTGACGACGACATCTTTATTGCAAGCCGAAGCGGACAAGTTATTCGCTTCAGCGAAAACGAAGTGCGTCCGATGGGCCGTACTGCAGCAGGTGTTCGCGGTATGCGTATGAAGGCAGGCGATGAAGTGGTGTCGGCCGATCCTGGTCGAGGCGACGATGCATTGCTCATCGTGACCGATGCTGGTTATGCCAAGCGCACACAGATTGTTCACTTCCCTCGTAAGGGTCGCGGCACACAAGGCGTTATTGGTGTCAAAGTCACCGGCAAAAAGGGGAAAGTTGTTGCCGCTTTCATGGTCGGTCTCGAAGACGAAATCGTGGCGATTGCTTCTAATGGCGTCACCATCCGCACCGAGGTCAAGCAGATCTCCAGTCAAGGTCGTGCAGCAACAGGTGTGCGTCTTATGAACCTCGACGACGGATCATTCGTTGCTTCGGTTGCGCCCATTCTTTCCACCGACGAAGACTGATTCCTCACGCGGAAGCGTCACCGTATTGTCACTGTGGTGGTGGGCCATCATGGTTGCTGGCGTCTGCGCACTGGTCTTCGTCACGCAACGACTGCAACTCATTGCCTCTATTCAACGTGATGCCGATGCAGTGGTGTTGGCCTATGTCTCTCACGGCGCTGCCGATGCACAACGACTTGCTGCATATCTGCATGTTGAAATCGTGGCCACTGAAGAAACAGATGGCATGGTGACCATCACCGTTCGCAACGGCAGCCTTACATCTGTGGCATCGGCATCGCACTGATTCAGTGAAACTATGGCTCTGACCTACAGAATCAGGGTAGATGTTCTAAATCATCCAGATCTTTGGCGCGACCACTTGCGCGCTTGTTGATCTTCAAATCACTTAATGAAATCACTGGGATGCTATTTCCGTCGAGTGTTTGGGTCTCGGCACGCGAGACACAGTCATCAAACTCAACTCCGTCGATATCCATGAGAATCTCGATACGGAGAGGAGCCTCACCCATCCGAATAATCCGATTGGGGTCGTCGAACAACTCCGCTGTGAGGTCAGGGGTGTCAAACCCAAATTCGCGCAGGCACGTGACTAATCGTTCCGCATTGCTTCGACGATGAGCCACCCAGACATCCATGTCTGCCGTGGTACGCGGGTAGCCGTGCATGGCAACGGCGAAACCGCCAATCAGTAGATATTCAACGTGGTGAGCGTTGAGTAATTTCAAGAACTCGCTGAAGTCTTGAGGAAACTCGATCTGTTCCATAGTTAATCCTGCGCAGTTCGAGGGCGTGTTGAAGACGGGCCTCACGGGTCTGTGATACCCAGAATTCCTTGTCGGAAATGACGGCGTCGTGGTGTGATGTCGCGATTTCAATTGTCTTTTTCATCACACAAACATTCTACCTGTGGGGTGGGAGGCCATTGGCGGGTAGGAGTTTGCACCCATGATCGGGCTCTGACTCAGGTCGCATAGCCACAGTCAATACACTCAAGAGGTGCCCACAAATGTTTCCTCTCCTGCGCCGCGTCACCGCGTACGCAAAGTCACGCGAGTTATCCGTGACCTCGATGTGTGGAGTGTGTTCAAAGTGGCAGCGGTATTCCATGCAGCGTTGTATGTGGTGCTTCTCATCACCGGGGTCTTGCTCTGGAATGTGGGCTCGGCCACCGGCACCATCAATAACCTCGAGTCGTTTTTTGCCTCGTTCGGATGGGATTCCTTCTCTTTCAAGGGTGGCGAGCTATTCCAGTCGAGTGCCCTCTTTGGGCTCTTTGCCATCATTGGTGGCACCGGAATATGGGTTTTGGCCGCCGTGGTCTTCAATCTGATCACCGAATTGGTGGGCGGAATCAGGGTCACCGTGCTCGAAGAAGAAGTGGTGGCCCGCACGGTTGAGGCTGACCCCACCCAAAGGTAGAGTGACAATCCCGTTAAGGGGCTATAGCTCAGTCGGTTAGAGCGCATCCCTGATAAGGATGAGGTCACAAGTTCGATTCTTGTTAGCCCCACCATGAAGTTCCTTCGCCAAGTTTTCCTTGCTGTGTCCATTGGTGGCATTGTGGCGGCTGCCTTGCGTACCCGCGGCAAACCCGTCGAGACTCCACAGCAAGGTGGGTGGCGCGAGGTCACCCCCCAGCGGTAATCACCATGAATCAGCCCACCATGTTTCAGGTCGGCATCATTGGTTCTGGTGTAGTCGGCTCACGCGTTGCACTGCATCTGCAATCGGCCGGAATTCGTGCTCGCATCGCATCGTCGAAGAACGCCACTGAATTATTCGATTGCCGCATCGTGGTGTTGGCACATGGTGCACCGCACGCAGCGCTTGCTTCTACTTTTATCGCCCAGGGAATTTCTGTGGTGTCGGCGTCTGACAACTTGGCCGATGTTTTAGCAATTCTCGATCTTCAAGAACGTGCTGTTGCGCGCAACGCTGTAGTGATTGCTGGTGCAGCATGTGCACCAGGGTTGTCGGGCTTGCTTGTGCACCATGTGCAACGAGCATTTGTTTCTATCGATGAAGTGCATGTTGCCGTTCACGGCACCGGCGGGCCCATGTGCGCACGCCAACATCACGACAGTCTTGGCGGTGTCTCTATTGGGTGGCACGAAGGCGAATGGTTACAGCGTCCTGCCGGCAGTGGTCGCGAGTTATGTTGGTTCCCCGATCCCATTGGCGCGCGCGATTGTTATCGCTTTGCGAGTCCCGAACCGGTGTTGCTCCAACGTATGGCTCCCACACTGCATCGCATTACGGCGCGAGTGTCTGCCACTCGTCGCGATCGTCTCACTGCACGGTTACCCATGATCACTCCGCCACACGCCGAAGGAAGTCTCGGTGGATTGCGCGTTGAAGTGCGCGGCGTACGAGATGGTCGTCGCCATGTCGAAGTTGTAGGCGTTGCCGAACGAGTTGCTTCTGTTGCAGGCGCAGTTGCTGCACAAAGTGCAGTGGCATTGCTTGGCCACACTGTTGCTCCTGGTGTGTACAACCTTGGTCAATCAGCATTACCAAACGATGAAATACTCGATGGTGTGCTTGCAACCGGAACGGCGTTGCATCAATTCGTAGGGAAGTAATGATGAAGAAAATTGCTGGAATCATTGAAGGTTTCTATGGCGATCCTTATTCTCATGAAGAGCGACTCGCGCTCATTGACACCATCGCTACGTGGAACTGGAACTCGTATGTGTGGGCCGCGAAATTAGAGCCGCGCCATCGTGATGAATGGCTTGCACCATTTACCTCTGACGAACTGCAGCAATTCTCTGAATTGTCAGCACGACAAGAAGACGTGATGTTTGTTATTGGTCTTACACCAGGCTCTGGTGCAACCAATGAACAAGTCATTACTAAATTGCGACCCGCAATTACTGCAGGTGCTGGCGCAGTCATGTTGTGCTTCGATGATCTACCAGTACTCGATGCAGCGAGCGAACATCAGCGCATTGCTCATGCGGTATTACATGAATTACACGTACCTGTATGGATCACGCCAACGCACTACGCAGGAATTACATCGTCACCGTATTTAGAAGCACTCTGTAACGGACTCGATGAACGAGTAGAGCTGTTATGGACCGGCGATCAAGTGGTGTGTGACACCATCACTGCTACCGATGCACGCGCACGTATTGCAGCAACAGGTGGTCGAGCGCCATTGGTATGGGATAACGCACCGGTCAACGATGCATTGATGCACGCTCATCTTCATCTCGGACCATTTGTGGGACGCGATGCAGAACTGCGCGATCTGTGTAGTGGTTTCTTGTGGAACCCCATGGTGGAATGTGTCGCATCACGCGTGATGCTCGAGTCTGCTGCTGCCTGGTGGAACGGCAACGATGCAATAGCCGCATGGAACACGGCAGTCGATCGCGACGGATGGCGATTGCTCGCTGAAGCCACCTCATATCGTGGCGAACCACATTGGCCAGGCGAGACACCGAGTCGGCAATGGTGGGAAGCAGTGCGCGACATGCCCGACCTCGATGCCGATGTTGCACCATGGGTCGAATCCGCCAGAGCGGGAGCCCGCCTCGCTGTGGCAGCACTCACGGTTCTTGAATCTGACATCGCAGAAATGACAGAGAAGCAGGCAAACCGCCTGATGGGTCAGTTCCTTGGCTGGTCTCTCCACACGAGCACTCAGGCCTTCACCTTTGGCCGTGGGCCACGACAGAGACCACTTGCCACCCAGAACGAGTACGGAAAGTTCTTTCTGCGTGCCGGTTCAGTTGCACCGTCGGAATCTTTGGTCGACCTACTGGTGATCAAGGCTCTGGCTGCGATGCAGGCCTACAAGGGCTGATTCTCACTCATTCTCGATAGGGTCAAACCATGGCCGCCCACGATCATTCCGCCGATCCTGTGGCCGCTTCCGATATTGCCCACCATGTGGCCACCAAGCTTGCCGAGATCGGCCAACGGTTCACTGCAGGGCGTCGAGACATTGTGTCGGCCCTCACCGGAGCGCAGAGGCCGTTATCGATTCCTGAAATTTTGAAGGCCACCTCGGGACTTGCTCAGTCGTCGGCGTACCGCAACTTGTCAGTACTCGAAAATGCTGGAGTAGTGGTGCGAGTGATCACCACCGACGAATGGGCGCGATACGAACTAAGCGAAGATCTCACGGGCCATCACCACCACATGGTGTGCAGCAAGTGCGGCGCCGTAGACGATGTGCGTATTCCCGATGCCATCGAACACGATCTCGATGCTGCGTTAGCGCGCGTCGCTGCACAAGCAGGATTTGTTATGGCTCATCACCGACTCGATGTTGTAGGAGTATGTAAAGCATGT
>WLEX01000028.1 GCA_009704065.1 Actinomycetota bacterium | reverse complement strand
CAAACACCAAAACGGCATCTCCAGCCCCAATTCGCAGGGTTTCCGCAGCTGATCCACGGTCGACCGACAATGCCACCATGCCGTACGAATCGACTACTGCGCCAATGGCGCCACCATCGATATCGGCAAAATGACTCACTACTCGAGCACTGCGCACATCGTCGCCAATGATGAGGCGAATGACGCCACCATGTTGCTCAATGTCTTCCGGTCCGATGTTGAGTTGGCAATTTCCAAATGCGTCGACCCAGGTGACCTCACAACGCAAGCCCTCGCCGTATGAATCGCTTTTTTCCACAGTGGGAAGTGGCACAAGGCCTGGCATCACACTTGCAGTGTCCACTTCAATTCCTACTTCTTCAAGTGCACCGCCGTTACAGAGAAACGCAGCAACAGGTGCAAACACATCGCGTCCAGCAAACGTTGCGCCAGGAGCTTCAAGATGCAAAGAATCATTGGTTAACTCAAATACTCGCTCCGCTCCACCTGTCATGGCAGCGGCCGATGCAAGAAGTCCGTTGTCGGGTCCGAGCAAAATTCCTCGACCCTCAGCTATTTCAATGGCAATGGCACGCCGAGTGGAACCAACACCAGGATCAACAACAGCAATAACAACTCCTGGTGGGACATATTGAATTGCGCGCGCTAATGCAAGAGAACCAGCACGAACATCGAATGCAGGAACACCATGAGAAATATCAGTAATTCGTACATGGGGTGCCATGTCGGTGATGACACATTTCATGACACCAACAAATTCGTCGCTGAGTCCGTAATCGGTCAGGAGTGACACGTGAGAATGCATATGTTCACCATATTGGTTGCAGTGTGAATTGAGCTCAGACATACGGGAGGACCGGTGCCAACCCCCCGACGGCACCGGTCCTCTCGGCGCAGCTCATTGCTGAGCGCGACTCCCAGCAATGGTTTCCCGGTGCTGGTGACCTGTGTCACAACATTACACGCGTGCCGTCAAAAAACATAAATACCTCAGAAAATTCTGGAGGGTTTTATTTGCCCATTTCAGCACTGCGGGAAGCGGCGGCCCGAACGACGTTGTGCATGATTTCACGAATGCTCGCTTCTTCCATTACAGCCAAGCCGGCCGCTGTGGTGCCGTTGGGAGACGTGACTCGCTCACGCAATGTGGCAGGACTTTCGGGAGACCCTGCAAGCAAGATCCCGGCACCGCGGAACAACTGACGCACCAGAACTTCTGCCACATCGTCGGGCAAGCCTTCGGCCCGAGCAGCAGCCAACATCGATTCGGCAATAAGAAATAGGTACCCGGGTCCAGAGCCAGCTACCGCAGTGACTGCATCCATTTGTGTTTCGGGAACCCGCACAACAACTCCCACTGCTGTGAGAACCGATTCAGCCCACGCGAAGTCTTCCTCGCCACACAGGTCGCTGCCGCAGATTGCAGTGACACCTTCGCGGACTAACGCTGGCGTATTTGGCATCGCTCGAACTACATGGGTTGTAGTGCCAGCAGAAGTTTGCAATGTTGCTGCAGATATTCCTGCCGCAATCGACAACACACGTGCAGTTCCGAGCGCCGCCACTTGCGCACATACAGCTACCGCGTCACCTGGCTTCACTGCAATTAATGCGCCTTCACCAGCCACCACTACATCGCTTGTTTGCACACCAAAATCAGATTCAAGTTGGGCACGTTTCGCACTATCGAGTTCCACCACGGTGATACTTGCTGCAGCCCAGCCGCCATTGACCAACCCGCCCACAATTGCGGTACCCATGTTGCCGCCGCCGATAATGACGAGCCGTGGAATCTGTGAAGTCATGCGCCAACACTAATGGCGGGGGTGCCAGGGACGGGGCTGACTTCCCCGACCTCCCCGTCTCCCGGCCCATATATGTGTGCGGTCGATAGGGAAATCGGAAAATTATCTAGTCGGCGAAGTGTCGTGCAAAGCCAATTCGAATGATGACGGGGAAAATTCGTTCGACAGTGGCGTACAACGTTCCCACCACGCGATCGAGCTCGTCTTCATCAACTAAACGCAATGGCAGTTCACCGCGCAAGAAGATGGCATCTTCAATACCAATGGAAAAATGGGCTCCCACCAGAGACTCGTTACGACGCAACACATGCTCGTAGAGCTGTTCAGCATTTTCTTCTGGTGCCGGCATCACATATGTTTCATACCGCAAAGTGCGCTGGCCAAGAGTGAGCCACACCGTGGTGAATTCTTTTTCTTCACCGCGCATTCGCACGTACCACTTGTGCTCATTTGCCTCACCACGATCAACCGCGACAATGGTGTCGTTTCGTTCTTGCATTGCAAGTAACCAAGTGGAGATTTGCTGATCTAGCAATTCAACATGTGAGTTTCCAAAGAGTTCGCTCATTGAATTACTTACTTACACACAACGCGGTCACGCGAAGTGAGATCGGCGTATGCACGACGCAACCGCGCTGCTGCGAAGCTCCATGTGTATCCACGAGCTCGTTCAGCTGCATTGACAGACATCTGATGTGCAAGCGCAGGATTATCGAGAAGTTCAGAAATATGTTTCGCAAAAACATCAGGCTTGCGATCAGCAACTAAGAAACCAGTACGGCCGTGCTCAACGATTGTTAAAAGCCCGCCCACAGCGTTAGCAACAACAGGCGTGCCGCATGCTGCTGCTTCTAGTGCAACAAGACCAAAACTTTCAGAACGACTTGGTACAAGTACAACATCGGCAGCACGATAATACGTAGACAAAATATGATGAGCCTGCGGTTCAACGAAACGAACTTGATCGCCGAGACCATGTTCTTCAATCACCGAATGAACATGTGCTAGTTCGGTTTCACCGTCGAGTCCACTTGCGCCGCCAACAATAATGAGTGTTGCATCGCGACGATTAAGAGCCGCTAACGATTGCACAGCAACGCCCGCACCTTTTAACGGTTGAATACGACCAACGAATAGCAGCACGGGTCCATCTCCGAGATCGAGAGCCTTGCGCGCGCCACGCTTATCGCCAGGGGCAAAGAATGCATGTTCAACACCAGGTGCAACAATTTCAATTTTTCCAGGAGGCTGACCATATAACTGGATGAATTGACGTTCTTCTTCTGTGCAGCTCACACAAATTGCATCGGAGCAACCAATCACTTCAGCCTCAGCACGTTCACGCAGTTCTGATTCGGGGTCGCCACCAAGCGCTTTCACTCGTGCAAACGTATGAAATGTGCTGACTAACGGAACATCTAATTCATGTTTCAGTATGTGACCACTGAGCCCACTGAGCCAATAGTTGGCATGGATGACATCGGTGCCTCCATTTGCTTTGATATGGCGCAACACGCCTTCGGTGAATTCGGGGACAACGGAAATCAGGTCCCCCTTCGGCATATCGATATCGCCTGCAGGGATATGCACAACGCGATGATTGGGTTCCACCAAAATTTCAGCGGGAAGATCATTTCGCCATGTGCGTGTATATGTGGTGCAATCGACACCAGCATGTGCAAGGGCTGACACCAGTTCTCGGACATACACATTCATTCCGCCACCATCGCCAACACCTGGCTGAGCAAGGGGCGAAGTATGAAGCGAGAGAATGGCTACACGACGCATGCAGATATCAACCTATCTAGGTGAGTTCTGATTCCCTTGACTGGGCTGTTACTCAGGGACAGGGCTACCAACGAAAGATCGGTACACCGAGAGAAGGCTCTGCTTTTGCTCGGCGCTGAGGCGTACGTCGTTGGTGATCGCCTCGGGCACACTGCTGGTGACTGGAGCATCGCCATCGAGAATGCCCGCACGCACGTACAAGGTCTCAGCAGAAATTTCAAGTGCTCGTGCAATCTGCTGCAAAATGTCGGCTGATGGTCGACGCATGCCGCGTTCGATTTGCGACAAGTACGGATTCGAAACACCAGCAGATTTCGCAAGATCGCGAATACTTTTTTGTGCACTCTCTCGTTGTTGGCGAATGAACTCACCAACGTCGTGCAGGGCTTCCGATGGGTTGATCGGCATTACTGATCTTTCACCACGGAGCCAGCACCACTTGCTCGCACTTGGGCCACTAGTGCTGCCGTGAGTGCATCGATGCGCTCAAATAATTCATGACGTTGTTGCGAACATGATTTTTCGAACATTCCTAATGCACCAGCTAGATCTGACAATCCTCGATCATCGAGATTCTCTAATGACTCGAATTGATAGTGATCACACATCTCGTCGAGTTCTTTCACTAACGGATGATCGTCGGGAACGTTTGTTTCGCGTGGTGGTCGTGCACTGCCCCCACCGTGTTGTTGTCCGAAAACATCGGCAAGGCGTTCAGCGAGTGAACCAACAGGAGCCTCGTTTCCACTTGCTCGACGTCGCTCTTCGTCTTGCACGAGATCAAGGCGTCCTTGCGCAAGGCGACGCACATACGAGATGGCATCTTCTTCGCCCTGCAACGCATTGCGTTGCGCACGAATTTCGGCCACTGTGCCAGGTATTTCAGATGACATCAGATTCCTCCCGACACTGGCGGCAACACCGCTACTTCATCTTTGTCGGTCACAGCATGCTCGCGTGACACCTCTTCACCATTGAGCCACACTTTGCTCATGCCAAGCACAGCCTGAAATTGATTTCCATACAGAGAAACGGCGGAATCAAGCACTTCGGCGATGGTATTTCCGGCAATCACAGCGCTTCCAGTACCAGCTGCCTCACGGGCCTGAGCAAAAAAACGAACTGTGGGCACACCCGCATCGTATCTGTGCCGAGTTAACGGATTTCGATGCCAGGGGCTCCGCTAGTGAAATGACCGATTGCAGTCCATTGGGACGTCGCGCAGAGTATTTCTGCAATCTCTGGGGTCACGGCTGCAAGTAATCCACCCGATGTTTGGGGATCCAAACAGAGAGCAATGTATGCATCAGGTGCAGTTGCAACTAGGTGATTCTCGACATAAGTGCGGTTACGCGCATCACCACCGGTGCGATGACCCGATTCTGCAATTTCTACAGCACCGTCATATAGAGGCAAAGTTTCACTATTAACTACAAGAGCGACACCTGACCTGTCGGCCATCTCCCAACCATGGCCAGCTAATCCATAACCAGTCACGTCGGTCACCGCATGGACATGATCTTGATGTTCTCTCAATTGTTCTGCAGCCGCCCGGTTCAAAGTACGCATGCCGGCAATAGCAACTTTCTTCTGGGCGCTAGTTCCGACTGCCGTTACTAATCCAGTACCAAGTGGCTTCGACAAAATCGCAATGTCACCGGGCTGCGCGCCACTTTTGCGGAAAATATGTTTCGGGTCGACAACACCTTGCACGGCTAATCCAAAAATTGGTTCCGGATTACGAATGGTGTGACCTCCGGCAATAGTGCCACCTGCATCGATCACAGTTTGAGAAGCCGCCGCAAAGATGGCAGCGATGACGTCTCGAGGAAGCTCTTCGGGAAATGCGGCGATGTTTACTGCGAGTACTACACGTCCACCCATGGCAAAGACATCGCTACAAGCATTGGCCGCTGCAATAGCGCCAAAGTCTGACGGATCATCGACAAGCGGTGGGAAAAAATCTGTTGTGCTTACTAACGCAACATCGTCGGTGAGTTGATACACAGCCGCATCGTCAAATGGAGCTAGTCCGACAAGAAGTGAAGGGTCAATCCCCGAGGGAAGTTCACTCACCATGTCGGCAAGCAACGATGCCCCCCATTTCGCAGCGCACCCTCCACACGAGGTCCATTCAGTCAATTTGATTGGGCTCTCGTTGTTGCTCACAGTTCGCAAACTACTAGGTTGAAAACGTGACCTCACAAGCGACGCACCCACCTTCCATCGATGCCATCGCTCGCGAGCTAGCAGCTCAGTTCTCATTGCCTCATGCAGTACTTGTGCATTGTGCACGCACCGCAGTTGATGAAGCACCAGCGAATGCAATCGCTGTCGCTCATGAGGTTGCTACGGAATTCTCTCTGTCGCTCTTAACAACTGTCATCAACGGAACTGGTGTGTTGTTGCACACCAATCTGGGCCGAGCCCCACTTTCTTTTGCTTCCTCCGATCGCCCGACCAATGTTGAGTTCAATCTGGCGACTGGTGAACGCGGATCACGCCATACATCGGTATCGGCGCTCCTATCTCAATTACTTCAGGTAGAAGATGCAATCGTTGTCAACAACAATGCAGCAGCAGTCATGTTGGTACTGGCTGCACTTGCACATGGTCGTGATGCTGCGGTCTCACGCGGTGAAAGTGTTGAAATTGGTGGTGGGTTTCGTATTCCCGATGTCATGGAGCAATCGGGTGCGCGATTAGTAGATGTCGGCACCACAAACAAAACCCGTGCTCGTGACTACGCCCGTGCAATCAACTCTCGTCATAACGACATTGCAATGATTTTGAAAGTGCATCCTTCCAATTTTGCTATCCAGGGTTTTACCGAATCTGCAAGTGTCGCTGAATTAGCTGATCTTGGAGTACCTGTCGTTGCAGATATTGGTTCTGGTCTCATCGACAACACTGCACCATGGCTCAATGGGCATATCGATCGAGTTCCATCGTGGATTACAAATGAACCAGCAGCAAAGCAGGCAATTGCCGATGGTGCAGATCTAGTTACTTTTAGCGGCGACAAGTTGTTAGGTGGACCACAATGCGGAATCATTGCTGGCCGTGCCGACTTTGTTGATGCATGTGCGTCGCATCCGCTGATGCGCGCTCTTCGACCAGGCAGCCACACACTTCTCGCATTGCAATCTGTTCTTCTGTCGTACAGTGCGCGCACTGCCTGTGCCGAAATTCCTTTCTGGAGCATGGTCACCACATCTATTACACAATTGGAGAGCCGTGCGCAGCACATCGTTTCTGCCTCAGGAATCGGAGCAACTGTTCCTCTCGATTCACTTATCGGTGCCGGTTCAGCACCAGGATCAACCATTGCCTCTTTCGGAATCTCTGTACCCGGTGATCACCGTACGAAATTGCGCATGCATGCAACACCAGTTATTGCACGCACAGTAACGAACAGCACCTACATCGATCTGCGCAGCGTGCATCCGAACGACGACCACATCATCATCGAAGCATTGACTTCGTTGTCGTAAGCCATGGCCGTCATTGCTACTGCTGGCCACGTAGACCACGGTAAATCTTCTTTGATTCGTGCGCTAACGGGCACAGACCCTGATCGTTTAGCAGAGGAAAAACAAAAAGGGATGACCATCGATTTGGGTTTTGCGCATTGCGTATCTCCAAATGGCACCCAATTAAGTTTTATCGACGTACCAGGACATGCTGATTTCATTCGTACGATGATCGCAGGTGTTAGCAGCATTGATGTTGCCTTATTTGTAGTTGATGCAAACGAAGGATGGATGCCTCAATCACAAGAACACCTTGAAGTACTCCAACTACTGCATGTCCACGCAGGAGTTGTGGTCATCACAAAATGCGACAAGGTTGAGGAAGATCAATTGCTCTCCCTTGAGGCCGACCTACGAGAGCGACTTGCAGACAGCACTATTCAATGGTCAGGAATTGTTCGAACGTCAGTTGTTGCTCACACTGGAATTGATGTATTGATTCAGTCATTGGAAACATTGGTTACGCAATCACATCCCGACGAAGATAACCGCCCAGTTCGATTGTTTATTGATCGTGTTTTCACTATTCGTGGTTCGGGCACCATCGTGACAGGAACGCTTGAAGGATCATCTATCTCTGTGGGAGATTCGTTGCAGATTGCACGTACCGGACAACTTGTGCGCATCAGAGAAGTGCAAACATTGGATGAGACCGTAGAACAATGTTCACCTCGCTCACGATGTGCCATCAACCTCGCAGGTATCGATACAGCAGAGTTGCACCGCGGTGATGCGCTTATCGAACAAGACGCTTTTAGAAATACGAATATCATCGATGTTCATCTCGACGCAATTCAGTCACTCAAGCGACCTATTACACATAAGGGAAGTTTTACTGTTCACATCGGGACCAACATGCAAAGCGCGACTATGCGAATAGCTCATGCTTCGTCCATCTCACCTGGAGAATCAGGAACAGTTCGTTTGCGATTTGCACATCCACTTCCCTTATCAATGGGAGACCGCGTCGTTGTTCGCGATACTGGAATTGATTCCACAGTTGGTGGAGGTGTTGTCATCGATCTAGATCCGCGTGGGCCTGTCCGCAATGCACATTCTGGTTCATCGGTGGACGAAGTTTTGGAAGGGCGAGGATTTATCTCGCTCCATGAAGCTCAGCAGTTAACTGGCCAACAATTGCAGGCAACAGTGGGAACGTGGTTTGCACTTCCCCATGTGTATGAAGAATGTGTGCGCACGATTACTCGTCGTTTGCAAGAAGAAGAAAAAATCTCTATGTCTGATCTTGCTGATTATGAACAAGAGGTGATTCGATCAATTGAAGGGATCACCATTACTAATGGTGTCGCAAGCGTGGGAGCACAGGACCCTCTCCTACAACACCCGTACATAGCTCTGTTCCGAACTGCTGGCGTTAATACTCCAGATACTGCAGATCTTGATCGCAACATCATTCGCCAGCTTGTTCACAGAAAAATCTTGATAGAACACGACAAGATTGCATTTCATGTCGACACATTGACTGAAATCAGGCCTCACCTCGAATCACTATGGACATCACATCCACACGGATTCACCATGTCGCAGTTCCGTGACAGCCTGGGCATCACACGCAAACACGCAATTCCCCTTGCTACCTGTCTCGACAAAGTGGGTCTCACTGCAAGAGCCGGCGACCTACGAATTCGAGGTCGAGCCTGGTGATGGCGGAGGCGGACGGGAATCGAACCCGCCGAACGGGGTTCTCCCGTTCCGTCTGTTTTGAAGACAGCGAAGCCCACCAGGTACTCAAACGCCTCCACTGTCAGAGTAGCGTTCGGCCATGAGTTCGGTCGCGCCAGTACTTCCTAATGGATTCGTTGTCGTTGTGAAACGTGAATGCGCCACCTGCCAAATGGTGGAACCAGTGTTAGCCACACTTGCTGCAGGGAACGTTGCACTCACGGTGTACACGCAAGACGATCCCACTTTCCCCTCATCGGTTTCTTCCATACATGATGCCGATCTTGCTGTTTCGTGGCATCACAACATCGACACAGTGCCTACGTTGATCAAAATAGAAAATGGCATTGAAGTCGAGCGAACATTTGGATGGCTAGCAACAGATTGGCAACGCATCACGGGCATTGCTGACATGGGAAGCGACCTTCCCGCTATGCGCCCTGGTTGTGGCTCTATGAGTGTCGACCCCGACATCGTCGATAAATTACGTGCAAAGTTCACCGATTCACCTGTTATTGCCCGCACTGTTGAATTCTCTGATGCTGAAGATGAATTCGAAGCAATGTACGCACGCGGATGGACCGATGGTTTTCCAGTCATTCCTCCCACTCGCGAACGCGTGCTGCGAATGCTTACCGGCACTACGCGGCATCCTCAAGATGTCATCGCGATAGCACCTCCCGATTTAGTGGAACTCACTGTTGAGAAAGTTGCTATCAACGCAGTGATGGCCGGATGTTTACCCGAATACATGCCGTGGGTAATTGCTGCACTTGAAGCCGTGTGCAATGACCAATTCAATATGCACGGAGTGCTCGCAACAACCATGCCTGTTGGCCCGGTCATCATTTGTAATGGTCCCGGCACACGAGCAATTGGTATGAACTCGGGCATCAATGCGTTTGGTCAAGGCAACAGAGCAAACAACACCATTGGTCGTGCCGTTCAACTCACTATTCGCAATGTGGGCGGAGGTCGACCCGGCGAAGTAGACAGAGCAACACACGGAAACCCGGGGAAAATTTCTTTCTGTTTTGCGGAAGACGAAGAAGGATCACCTTTCACATCACTAGCAACGGAACGTGGAGTGCCACTTGGTCAGAATGCAGTCACTGTTTTTGCCGGCGAAGGTCCACGATGTGT